>JAQBHM010000001.1:0-2775 GCA_032127795.1 Bacteroidales bacterium
TGATATCAATATACATAAAGTGGACTACTATATGATACCGAAGATATGCAGAATGGTGCGCATTCCCAAACCTATAGCTGTCAAAACCACCAGAACACCTGCTATATTTGAAAGCACCCTGTTTCTGCTGGTGCCCATAACCTTTTTGCTGTTCATGACGAATAAGAGGTATATGGCTATTACCGGCAGCAGGATACCGTTGGCAGCCTGGGCAAAGACGATAGCCTCGAGGGGTTTGAACCCGACCATGGAAAAGACCACTCCCACCAGGAGTATTATCATCCATATCATCCGGAACCGCCATGATTTCATGTCTCTTTTCCAGCCCATGATGCCTGTTGTTGCATAGGCGGCTGCCAGGGGCGCAGTTATTGAAGAAGATATTCCGGCGGCAAAGAGTCCGGTGCTGATGAAATATTTAGCTTTATCACCCAGCAGTGGCTCCAGTTGCCTGCCCAGGTCTGCGGCGCCGGTGACAGTGCTGCCGGTGCCGAAGAAGGCTACGGCGGAGGTCACCACAATGGCCATGGATATCAGCCCCCCGAGGATGACGGAGACGGATATATCCATCCGCGCTTCGGGAAGGTCTTCCGGATTCTTCCATCGCTCCTGCACCGCCGAAGCATGCAGGAACAGGTTATAGGGCACCACGGTGGTTCCTATCAGCCCTGCCAGGGCTATCACTGATCCTTTGGGGAGTGAGGGTATGAACATCCCCTTAAGCAGGTCAGACAGCTGCGGGGAGACTATTATTGCCGTTGTCAGAAAGGTCAGACTCATTATTATTACAAGTACTATCAGCACCTTCTCTATCAGCCTGTAGCTTCCTGCCATCAGCAGGACAAGCGAAGCGGCTCCTATAATGGCAGCCCAGAAACGTATCGGCAACCCGGGTGAATCGAACAAAGCCTGCAACCCTATAGATGCCCCGAGGATGTTTCCCGTTTCAAAGGCTCCATTGCCAATGGTTATCGCCGAGATGACAAGCAGGGCGGTGATGATCCTGGAAGCAGGAGCGGTGAACTGTTTGCGCAGCGCCTCACCGAGCCCCTGGCGGGTGATGATGCCGAGTCGCGCTGACATCTCCTGCAGCACTATGGTCGCAATGACCGAGAAAACCAGCCCCCACAGCAAAGCGTATCCGAAACCTGCTCCTGCCAGAGAGCAGGTTGTTATAGTGCCGGGACCGATGAATGCTGCCGTGACAAGAGCCCCGGGGCCGAACCTGAAGAACCTGCGTTTTTTATTGCTCTGCACTGTTTTACTAACTTTAAACATAAGATGCCAACTAAAAGATCTATAAAAGTATAAAGAATATAAGTGAAAGTTGTATTTTAGTAAATTGGTCTACTAAAAATATCAGCATGAGAAAACTTTCTTTCTTTTTGGTACTTCTGACCCTTGTGTCAGCAGTAACTCCTTTTGCCAGCGGTCAGCAGAAAAAACTGATTGACCCTGTCAGCTCTGAAGGGGTGGTGACGGTACAGGATATTAAACCGTCAGTCATTCAAAAAAACCAGGTGGCCATCAAAGCTATTGCTGCGGGCGAAAAACCGGGTGAATTTAAAAATGTAACATACCGTTATGCCGGTAATGTCAGGCAACTGACAGCTTCCCAGAAGAGCCGGATAAAGATGAAGGAGGATGGGATCATTGATCTGTCAGGCAGGGCTTTCGTGCCACATCCGGATACTGTCTATGTTGACCCTCTGAGTGACCTTGTATTTCAGACTGAGCCGGTAGATGAGACGCAGATGATCATGTTGCGTCCGAAAATGGCGACTGTATTTGAGGATATCGAGATACCTGAACAGGAGGTCAGGGTAACCCTCGCGAACACCGTTTCCATGGCAGAGGGGATAGTGGCCAGCGCGGTACAGGCAGGAGGCAGTTATGCAGTGAACATGCAGTTTGACAGTGTCACCTTCGTGCTTGATGAAGCTAAGGAAGGTTCCCTGAAGGCAACACTGGTTGGACAGGTACTGTTGACAAACCCGAGGGTGGAGGGTAAATATTCAAAGAACGGAGGTTATAAGCTGGTATTTAAGACATCGGAACAGGTAGATCTCAAGGTATATACAACAGTCAAAGCCAAGAAAGAGATAAAAAAACCAATATGGGGAACTGTAATTCCCGCAGGAGACCTGGGCAAATGTGAACTGGGACTGTTTCTGCTGATAAACATGGAGGGTGAAGTGACCCTGGCCTTTGAGATGCATCAGGGACTGGAACTGGCCCTGGGAGCAAGCGGAGGTACATTTTATTATGTTCCCACAAGCATAAATAATATCTCCTCGCTGGAACAGTGGTGTGAAATCGATTATAATGTAATGGCAAAGATGAAGGCTTTTGCTGGATTACAGAGCACCGCAAACATAAAGATAAAGGGCTATAATGCGCTGGATGTCTATGTCAACGGAGGGATGGAAGGAACCGTGGATACAGACGGAAATACCCTGAATGCTGACATAGGATTCAGGGTGAAGGCAGGAGGTAAGGTTGTCTCTAAGAAATTTACTCTCATCGATAAGTATTATTCTCTATGGAAGACGCAACAGCCTGACTATAAGGGATATGACATGCTGATACATGAGGCATGCGCTTACGGCGATTATGTGGTAGGGGAGATAAGATCAATCACTGACAGTCAGACAACTGCAGGCAGAAAAGATACAATACCCTATAACGGGGCACTCACCGTCATAGTGAAGCATCAAAACAATCAGACAAATCAGTATCCTGCACAGACTGATGAGAATGGAATCTTTGCGGCAA
>JAQBHM010000002.1:0-8246 GCA_032127795.1 Bacteroidales bacterium
TTGAGAGCAAATACCTGGGACGGTATTATTAAGGTTAAGGTTAAGGTTCAGGAAGCAGACATCTTCATGTTTTTTTGTTCTTTATTGATCAGCTTTACCTTATGTTACGAAAAAAAAGACAGCCCGAGGGGAATTTTTCCGATAATTAAGACTACTTTTGCGCCGCCTTGTAAAAGAGCTTGCCAGTACCGAAGTTGGATGGAAGTTGAGGCATAATAAATTATCATCTATGTTATTTGAAAAAATGGGGCTCTCGCCCCAGATCCTGAAGGGGATTGAAGAACTTGGCTTTGAAAAGGCCACTCCCATACAGGAAAAGGTTATCCCTTATCTCCTCGAAGAAAAACGTGATCTCATAGGCCTGGCGCAGACAGGCACCGGCAAAACGGCAGCTTTTGGTCTCCCGGCGCTGCAGACATTAAGGTCTGAGGCCATGATTCCCCAGTTGCTTGTTCTCAGTCCCACCCGTGAGTTGTGCATGCAGATCACCCGTGATCTTGAGACCTACGGTAAATATATCGACGGTTTGCGTGTAGTAGCCGTCTATGGCGGTGCTGATATCTCCAAGCAGATTTCAGCACTGAAGCATGGTGCGCATGTTGTTGTTGCCACGCCGGGACGTATCTATGACCTTGTGCGTCGCAAACGCATAGACCTGTCAGGGGTAACAACACTGGTGCTTGATGAGGCTGACGAGATGCTCAAGATGGGTTTCCGCGATGATGTAGACGCCATACTGGCGCAGACACCTTCAGAGAAAAACACTCTTCTCTTCTCGGCTACCATGTCAGCCGGTATTGTCGCCATAGCAAAAAACTATATGCATGACCCCTGGGAGGTGACCATAGGGCAGAAAAACGCCGGTGCAGAGAACGTCTCTCATATATTCCATATGGTTCATTCCAGGGACCGTTATGATGCACTTAAACGGGTTGTTGACTATTTCCCGGACATTTACGGCATCGTCTTCTGCCGCACACGACAGGAGACCAAAGAAGTGGCGGCATCACTGATGCGCGACGGTTATAATGCCGAAGCTCTTCATGGCGACCTGTCACAGTCGCAGCGCGACTATGTGATGCAGAAGTTCCGTGACAGGAACCTCTCCGTACTGGTGGCCACTGATGTAGCTGCCCGTGGTCTCGATGTGAACAGCCTGACGCATGTGATAAACTATAACCTGCCTGATGATCACGAGGTCTATACACACCGCTCAGGACGTACAGGCCGTGCAGGCAAAGAGGGCATGGCGGTGTCAATCATCAATATGAAGGAACGCGGCTATATCACCCAGATAGAAAAGGTGGTGCGCAAGACTATAGTACAGATGCCTGTTCCGGGAGGACCTGAGATCTGCGAACGCCGTCTCTTCAATATGATAGAGACCATGCAAAATGCCTCCGTAGATCACGGTCAGATAGACCTTTATATCGATAAAGCCTATGAAATGCTCAGCGAGCTGTCAAAGGAGGAGATAATAAAGAGGTTTGTGGCGCTGGAGTTCAGTCGTTTCCTTGAGTATTACAAAAATGCTCCTGATCTTAACAAACCGGCACAGAAACAAAAGCGTGAAGGCGGTCAGCGTGAAGGCGCTCCGCGTGAAGGCGCTCCGCGTGAAGAGAAAGATGGCAAACGCGGTAAGGGCAGGTCAATGGCGCGCATTGTCCTGAATGTCGGCAAAGGAAAGAAGATCACAAAGCGTGAGTTAATTAACATGGTTGCCAGCGTCCCCAGTGCACAGAATGTCGAAATAGGTCTCATTGAGATTTATAAGAAAGCCTCTTCCGTAGAGGTGGAAGGCAGAAAGGCAGCATTGATAGTTGCTGAGCTTAACGGAAAGTCATATAAGGGCCTTCGTATCGCAGCTGAGGAGAATTATGAGTTTACAGGAGCCCAGCAGGAGGCTGACCGCGCCTGGGAGCCGCGCCAGCACCGGAAACCCCGCAGATACTAAGTCCATCACTCTTATTAACTCTCACCCGGGCTATATGCCCGGGGCAACCCGTACACAAGGCTAAAACGCTATCATCTTGTATCCCCGTTTTATGTATTTTGTCAGCAGGCCTCCCGTGCCTCTTACATCCACGCTGCATACCTTAAGCTCATCAGTTACCTCGTACATGTTGGCGCAGACAACACATGCCTGTACTATAACCCCTGCCTTCTGCATGGCAGCTACCTTCTCCTTGACCATATCATTCTCAGCCATCAGTCGCTCCGAGGGTCCCCATGCCAGTAGTATCACCTCCCTGAACCATCCGCGGGTTTTTGCATAGCTGGTATACATCAGGCAGGCTTTCTCGGCCACCTCGGGGTCGCCGCTTGACCACAGTACAACAAGCGTGTCTGCCGGACCCGCAACGGCAACAGTATCCTGCGCAGCCAGCCTGTTCGTGGCAGCAGCAGCAAGTACCAGGAGAATAACCAATGATTTCGCTCTCATAATATCCATTTTTAAGTGTTTGATAATTCAAATGTAACAATCCCACGGGTTATATTGTTCCTGCGGTAACCTTTGCAGCCTCCCGGACTTACCAAAGCTTGAAGCGCAGAAGGAGCCCGGTAAACATTCTTCTCATGCTGCTGTAACCGCTCAAGAATTCATTCTTTACATTATTGTTTATTTCTGACAGATCAGTTATACTTGTGTAAAAAGAAAGAACATCTCCTCACTTCTGACTCTGAAAAATCTTTACCGGTAGCTTTAAAATAACAACCTCAATGAAGACGCTAATCTTTTCTATCCTGTTCCTCCTCTTAGTGCTGCCTCCTGTTTACTCTCAGCCGGCAAGAGACATTGATAAACAAATTCCTCTGCAACGGCAGGTTGAGTTATACAATAAGAATCTTGCCTGGAAGCTTGACAGCATCCTGCCGCAGATAATGCGCAGGGAGAAGATTGACATGTGGATTGTCATATGTTTTGAGAACAGTGAAGACCCCGTTTACAGGACACTCACCGCATGGCCGGGCGACGGTGCCCGCAGGCTGTCAATCCTTATCTTCCATGACAGCAGTGATGGTTTTAAAAAGCTCTCCGCCACATGGCACGGCTCATATGCTTCAGGGTATTTCTATGAGAACATATTTACCGACAGATCGAAAGGTCCTGACGGACAGTTTCTTGCAGTAGCAGAATATATCCGCAGGGCAGACCCCGAAAAGATTGCGATCGACTATGATACGGAGATCCTGGACGATTTTGCACATGTCAACGGACTTTCACATTATCACTATGAGAAACTGTATGATGCCCTTGATAAGAAATACAGGTCAAGGCTTACCTCTGCCAGGAATGTAATAATCGGATGGTATGAAACCCGAACTCCATGGGAGATCAGTTTCTACCGTCACCTCGGGGGCATTACCCATGACCTTATAAGGGAGTTCTTCAGCAACGGCGTGATAATCCCGGATGTGACAACTGCCACTGAGGTGCGGTACTGGATAGTTGACAGGCTGAGGAGTCTCAATCTTGATTACTGGTTCTTCCCTTCTGTTGATATTGTAAGATCATCAACCGGTATTGAAAAGTACGGCAGGGGTGATGATGTGATCCGTCGCGGGGACATGCTCCATTGTGATGTGGGGATAAGTTACCTCGGCCTGTCAACCGACATGCAGCACAATGCATATGTGTGCCGCCAGGGTGAGACGGAGGCCCCCGCTGATATTCAGGCCCTGTTCGAAAAAGGAAAGAGGCAACAGGACATAATACTCGAAGAGATGAAAGAGGGAAGGAGCGGCAATGAGATCCTGAAGATCTGTCTTGACAGGGGCAGGAGCGAAGGACTGAACCCTGTTATTTACAGCCATCCTGTCAATTACTACGGTCATGGGTCAGGCATGATGATCGGATTCACAGAGAGGCAGGAGGCCTTCAGGGGTACGGGTGAACATCCTCTCTATCAGAACACCACATACTCTGTGGAGTTCAGTGTGTCAGCCGTGCTGCCGGGATGGAACAATGACACCGTTTCCCTCGGCGTGGAGGATGATATTGTCTTTACAAATGATAAAGCCCGTTTCATTGACGGCAGGCAGGAGAGACTTTATCTCATCAGATAACAACATGGGCCCGTCATCCGGTTCCCCCGGTAAAAGAATTTCTTTTGACCGTAAAAAGAGGAAAGCCTGCCTGCATCAGGAAAGCCTTTTACATTATTGGCACGGCAGTGCCGGATAACTGCTGATATCCCTTTTTCCCTCATGAAAACCTTTTCCTGCTCTACAGGAAAAAGAAAACCTGTTTCATTGTTGTCTCAGATATTCACATCCACGCCTGAGTCAATAAGTTGACTTACCTGATCTTCACTAATATTATTTCCGGCAAGGTCAACATACTCAAGCTTCTCAAGATCAAGGAGCGAAGATATGTCCTTTATATGGTTGTCAGCCAGATACAGACGCTTCAGGTTTGGCAGGCTGCTTAAAGGATCGATTAATTCTATCTGGTTCTCAGACAGGTTAAGCTCCTCCAGCCTTTTAAGGTCTGAAAGGAGAGAGATATCTGATATCATATTATCAGAAAGATCCATTGACAAGGCATGTATACAAAATGTTACACCCTCAAGGTCATTGATATATGAAGATGATAGTTCGAACTCATCAATGTCTTCAAGATAATACGAAGGGAATTCCGCCTCAGGGTCACCATATATCCTGAATCTGAAGGCATCATAGAAATTGCAGGCAACCTTGCTTGTCTTAAGTTTTTCCGGCCTTTGCTTTGCATCAATGATAGTGAAGCCTTCTTCTTCAAAATCCCATTCATAGACCGGAGAATAGTCAATATCCTCATAACCGTCAAGGGCATTGGCAATCTCATCAATGCTGTCAAGCATCAATATATGAGAATAGCCCAGTAACCCGTCAAGATTATTTTCACGGGCAAACCTGTTGATATTGGCTATATGATTCTCTGCCCTGTCAGGGTGATATAGCATCAGGAACTTCGAGAAACCCTTTCCTTCATCAGTGATCTCAATATTTACGATATCACTGATTATGTCTGCAATCTTTCTGAGTACTGAATATTGCCTGTTCCTGTAAAGGTTTATAAGTATGAGGGAGATATTATTAAGATTTGCTGATGAATAGGCCTCCAGCAGTCTCACATGCAGGGTATCAACGGTTATTCGGGACCTGTTTTCCAATTCAGATAGGTATTATTTATTTTTCAGAGACAGTATTTCTTTCAGGCAGGAAGAGATCCCGGAGGGTGAGTCCGCCGCGCCGGGCAAAAACAATATACATGATGGTGAACAGTCCGTCAATGATCCCTGTAAACCAGAATGTTGAAGGGAAACCATCAACAAAACCAATGAAAACATAAAGCTGGACAACATAGAATGTCCGGCCTATTATGAGGCATCCGACATTAAATGCATGTCGTTTGATATTTGCTGATGAAAGAAACTGCAGGTAAGCGAAGCAGATAGAGAAAGATCCAAGAAAAATTGAATAAAAGGGATCTGAAGGAGGGTTGTCAATCATTCGTCCTGTTCCGATGAAAAACAAGTAGAGGATCCCGGCAATTGTATCCCATATACCACTTATGAAAAAGGTTACGGCAAGGGGCTTTAATAAATTTCTGTTCATGAGATTCATTTTAATGAATTAACTTTTCATTTGATACCGGGAGGAGATAATCAGTAATAAGATCATCAGCTGGTCATCCGTCCAGGAATTTATGAGAAGCAGTAATGCAATGTAATGATTGTTCTTTAAATTTAATGAGGGCTCCTTCGCTCTTTAGTTCTTCTGACGCCTATTCCCTCGAAAGAGTATCCACCGGATTGGTACGGGCTGCCCTGACTGAAATTAAACTTATTGTTATTAGGGAAATTATAAGTGTAACCAGCAGTGAAGCTATGAAAGGAATAACTGTCGCCATCACAAAAGGTGACAATCCGAAATCCATCCTGTAGGCAAAACCCTGTATCCATTTTCCCATGAAGTAAAATGCAACAGGCCATGAGATAATATTGGAGATAAGTACAAGAAGGAGGAAATCCTTGTTTAACAGCCAGACAACCTGGCTGACATCGGCCCCCATTATTTTCCTTATGCCTGTCTCTTTTGACCTTTGCTCGGTCACATAGGAGGTAAGCCCCAGCAACCCAAGACATGCAATGAAAATTGTAAGGATAGAAAATATATTAAACATTGAATTAAGCTTATTTTCAGCAGTATACATCTCATCGAGCTTGTCGGAGAAGAAGAAATAATTGAATGGCAGAGTGTTGCCGAGATCCAGCCGGACCTTCTTTATATATTCAACTGTTGCCTGGGTATTTTCGGCACTGATCCTTACATAAAAGTTTAAATTGGGATTTGAGCTGACAACAAAAATAAACGGTTCGATCTTGTTGTGAATAGAAGAAAAATGAAAGTCTTTAACAACACCAATGACTTCGCCGTCTCTTTGTGCAACTCCCGTATTGGGATTAATCCCGAATTTTATTCTCTTGCCAATCGGGTTATCTCCCCATCCAAATGCTTTTACTGCTTCCTCATTTACAACAAAGGCCTTTGTCAGATCGGAAGTGATCTCCCGGTCAAAATTCCTGCCTTGCACCAATTTCATGCCCATCACATCAATAAATTCGTGATCCACAAATGAAAAGCTTGTTGCCAGTTCCACCATTCCTTCTTCTTTTTCTATCTGAAATACAACTTTGCTTGCCATCATCGGAGGGATAAACACCGAAGAGGCAACACCACTGATACCCGGATTTTTCAGAAGCTCAGTCTTGAAAGCCTGCAACTGGTTATTAATGAACGCAGTGTCTCTCGCAGGGATGATCATAACATTATCCTTGTTCAGCCCAAGATCCTTGTTTTTAATATACCTCTGCTGACCTGATACTATCATCGTCCCGATGATAAGTGTACCTGCAATGGCAAACTGAAAGATCACAAGTATTTTTCTCATCAGCCCTTTGCCCTGGTGAGGATTGACATTGCTCTTGAGAACTTCAACAGGAGAAAACGAAGAGAGGTAAAACGCAGGATAGCTGCCGGAAACAATCCCGACAAAGAGTGTAATGGCCAGTATTAACAGTAAGGTCCCTGGCTCAAATAACTCCCCGAACCTGATAGCCTTGTCGGTCAGAAAATTGAAGTACGGAAGGCTGAATATCGTTATAATAAATGCAACTATAAGTGCAATACCTACCAGCAGCATTGACTCACTGATGAACTGTCTTATCAGTGAACCCTTGCTGGCACCGATAACTTTTCGGAGCCCCACCTCCTTTGATCTGTTTATTGACCTTGCAGTGGCCATATTCATGTAATTGAGGCTCGCTATTAAAAGCATAAAGAGACCAACCAGTGAGAAGATTATTATATAACTGTAATTTCCTACCGGGAGGTCAAACTCAAGGCGTGTATTGTAATGGACTTTATCAATCCTGGTGGCCATGAGCCGGAAAGAGGCGTTTATCTGCTTTCCAAGTGAGCTCATGTACTTCTCATAAAACTCCGGGAACTTCCCAAGCAGAGTCTCGATGTCTGAATTTTCAGTCAGGAGAATATACGCGAAAACAGAAATATTCCAGAATGCCGGAGCGGACCTCGAATTAAAGTTGTCAACCCCTGCAAGTTCAACTATTGTGGCCATTGACAGGAGGCAGTCGAACTTGAGGTGAGAATTCGCCGGCACATCCTTAATGACCCCGGTCACGCGGAAGCTGCCGAAATTGCTGGTTTTCAGTTGCTCCCCTACGGGATTCTCCTTCCCGAAATACTTCGAGGCGAAGCTCTCGGTTATCACTATCGTATTAGGCTCATTAAGAGCATTCTCAGGAGAGCCAAGAATGAATTTATAATTAAAGACCTTGAAAACAGTGGAGTCAGTGAAATAGATATTATCCTCAAAGAATTTCAGATCCTTGTACTCGAAAAGGATATCCTGGATGCCGAAGCCTGCAAAACGGACAAACTCCTCTACTTCAGGGTATTCGTCTTTCAGCGTGGGAGCCATGGGCATGGGCACTAGTCCTGCTACAGTAGCCTTTCCCGAAATGTTAAAATCACTCTCAAGACGATATGTCCGGTTATATTTATCGCTGTGTTTGTCAAATGTGAGCTCATCTTTAACAAACAGTAATATCAGTATAGCGCATGCAATACCAATGGCGGGCCCAAAAACATTCAGTATGGAATAAAATCGGTTTCTTACAATATTCCTGTAAGCGGTAAGGAGGAAGCTTTTGATCATAATTCTTGATTTTGAAGAT
>JAQBHM010000003.1:0-3537 GCA_032127795.1 Bacteroidales bacterium
ACAAGTCTACCGTTGCCGATGCACAGGCGCTCATGAAGGAGTTCAAGATAGGAGGCATTCCCGTGATAAATGATGACGGGGCACTTGTGGGCATTGTCACCAACAGGGATTTACGTTTCGAAAAGAATTATTCAAGGAGGATAAGCGAGATAATGACCACCAAGCTTATTACTCTCAGTCATCAGACTGACCTTGCGGCGGCGGCGGAAATACTGCAGAAGTATAAGATAGAGAAGCTGCCTATTGTTGATGACAAGGGCAGGCTCAAGGGGCTGGTGACATACAAGGACATCACAAAAGCCAGGGACATGCCAAACTCATGCAAGGATGAGAAGGGAAGGCTCAGGGTAGCTGCAGCTGTGGGAATAGCTGCCAACACCCTTTCCAGGGTTGAGGCTCTTGTAGGCGCGGGTGTTGACGCCATTGCCATTGACACGGCCCACGGACATACTAAGGGAGTTATAGAGATACTCAGGGAGGTAAAAAAGATTTTCCCGGGCACCGAGGTTGTTGTTGGCAACATAGGCACGGGTGATGCTGCAAAGCGTCTTGTTGATGAAGGTGCTGATGCTGTCAAGGTAGGAATAGGCCCCGGCTCGATATGCACCACCCGCGTTGTTGCAGGTGTAGGTGTGCCTCAGCTCTCGGCCATTTACAATGTGTCAAGGGCCATCGAGGGCAGCGGGATACCTGTTATTGCCGACGGCGGAATACGCTACTCAGGTGACATCGTCAAAGCGCTGGCTGCAGGAGCTGACAGCATTATGGCCGGATCGCTCTTTGCCGGTGTGGAAGAATCACCCGGGGAGACAATAATTTATAACGGTCGCAAGTTTAAGACATACCGGGGAATGGGTTCAATAGAAGCCATGCAGCTGGGATCAAAAGACAGATACTTCCAGGATATGGAGGATGATATTCATAAGCTTGTCCCTGAGGGCATCACTGCCCGTGTTCCTTATAAGGGCACACTTAATGAGGTGATATTCCAGTTCCTTGGCGGTCTCCGCTCAGGAATGGGTTACTGTGGCGCCCGCAATATCGCTGAGCTCAAGGAAAAAGGAAAGTTTGTGAGGGTCACTGCTGCCGGAGTTACTGAGAGTCATCCGCATGATGTGACCATCACCCGCGAGGCACCAAACTACAGTCGCAAGAACAACGAATATTAATGATCCGTATACCCCTTATATTGTTTCTGGCATTACTGATTACCTCCTGCACCCATGTCAGGAAGGAGGATGGACGTATTGCCGTTGCCAGGGCCGGTGATCATATGCTTTATTTTGACCAGGTACCTCCCACCCTTGTTTCTTCCGCTATGAGCGAAACTGACAGTATAGCTGCAATACAGAATTACATTCGCAGGTGGGCGCGAAAAGAACTTCTCGCTATCAGAGCAGAACAGAACCTGACAGCGGAATATAAGACTGAGGTAAACAGGCAGCTTGAAGAGATGAGGAATAACCTGCTCATCTACCAGTACCAGCAGCAGATGATAATACAGAAGATGGATACTGCTGTCACTTTCAGCGAACTCCAGGAGTACTATATCAGTAATTTAAACACCTTCACCCTGACATCCAATATTGTTAAGGCCCTCTTCTTCAAGCTTTCAAAGGAGGCACCTGACCTTGACAAGGTCAGAAAGTGGTACAGGTCAAATACACCCGAAGACTACCGGGCACTTGAAGATTACTGTTACCAGTTTGCTGTCAGGTATGATGACTTTGATGAAGGGTGGATACAGTTTGCACAGTTGCTGATGGAGGTGCCGCTTGAATCGGATGATCAGGAAGCCTGGCTGACAAGGAACAGAACAGTGGAACTCGAGGATAATGCTTTCCTTTACTTTATCAATATCAGGGAATACAAGCTGCGCAACAGCGTGGCGCCGTTTGAATATATCAGCGGACAGGTAAAGACAATTATACTTAACAACCGCAGGAATGACTTCCTGCTTAAACTGGAAGACGGAATTTATAATGAGGCCCTGAGGGATAACTCCCTGACGGTCTACTAACTGAAAAAAATATATGAAAATCAGGATTACCATTTTTGCCGTGCTGATGATGCTTGCAGGGAACAGTGCAGCCGGTCAGGAAGTAGTTGAATCAATAGTTGCCATTGTCGGGAACGAGGTTATATACCTGTCTGACATCGAGGGTCAGCTCTTGCAGCGCAAGGCTGAAAAGGACCCCACACCTGATGCTGTCATGCGGTGCCAGATCCTTGAAGACCAGATGGTGCAGAAGCTTTTCCTTGACCAGGCCAAGATAGACTCCATAGAAGTCTCTCCCGAGAACGTTGAGGCAGATCTCACCGGCAGGCTCAGCGATTATGTAAGACGTGCAGGCTCAGAACAGGCCCTTGAAAATTATTTTAGCAAGAGCATGGCGGAGATAAGAAAAGATCTTCGTGAGATGCTCACAAACCAGTATATCATTGAAGAGACGCAGGGGACAATTGCGATAAACATAGCTGTCACTCCTGATGAGATAAAGAAGTATTTCAATTCCGTCCCTAAAGACTCGCTTCCGCTGATACCCAGGAAAGTGGAACTGAGCATCATACAGGTTGAGCCTCCCTCGATGGAGGAGAGCAAGGCCGAGGTGCGACAGAAGCTTCTTGAGCTCCGCAGCCGGATTATCAACGGTGAGAGCTTCAGAACTCTTGCCGTGCTCTATTCTGAGGATCCCGGATCTGCTCCCCTGGGAGGCGAGCTGGGCTTCCGCACCCGCGGTGAGGTTGCCAAACCTTTCGCTGAGGCTGCCTGGAGCCTGAAAAAGGATGTTGTATCCAAAATTGTGGAGTCAGAATTCGGATTTCATATAATCCAGCTGATTGAACGCAAGGGTGACATGGTCAATGTCAGGCATATTCTCATGAAACCCAAGCTCTCTGCAACACAGACAGAGTGGTCTATAATGAGGCTCGACAGTATTGCTGACCTTATCCGTAAAGACAGTGTCAAATTTGAAAGGGCTGCAATGTATTTTTCCTCTGACAAGAATACAAGGGCCAACGGTGGCAAAATGGTCCAGGAAAATCCCTATGAGAGGGTTACATGGTTTACCCTCGACGAGTTGTCAAAAGAGGTGAACCTGGTTGTGCGGAATATGAAACTGGGGGAGATTTCTGAACCCTTCAGGACTACTGATTCAAAGGGTAACAGTGTCTATTGCATCATCAGGCTTGACAAAGAGGTGGCGCCACACAGGGTTAACCTGCAGGATGACTATAAGTTTCTCACTGACGTAGCCTTGCAGGAAAAGAAAAGCAAAGCCTATCAGGAATGGATTGCCGGTAAGATCAAGAAGACCTATATTAAGATTGACGACTCATTCCGCGACTGCAACTTTTTCAATGATGGATGGCTGCGCTAATTCATAAGACATTCAGGGGACTTTTCAGATTCTCTCTCCTGCGATTCATATTACCCTTTATTGTTTTATTCCTGCCACAGACAGCATTATCGCAGGGTGAAAAGGTCCGCCGCAAGGTTGAGATACTTCATTCAGATGCCATGGCGTTCGACAG
>JAQBHM010000004.1:0-4984 GCA_032127795.1 Bacteroidales bacterium
AGGGGCATATTTGAATCTTCGGAATAGATTGCCTCTATTCTTTTCTGCCTTATTTCCATACTTGTCGGGATAGGCTGTCCGCCGCCGCCAATACAACCGCCGGGGCAAGCCATTATTTCAACAAAATGATAAGTGGCTTTACCTTCAACTATGGCTTTCATCAGATTGTTTGCATTGACAAGGCCATGGGCGATTGCCACTTTCAGCTCAGCTCCCTCGAGAAAACTCCAGTCGGCTGTTGTCCCCTCAATCTTAATGGTTGCCTCCTTGACCCCTTCCATCCCCCTTACCGGGGTAATATCCAGATTCTTGAACGGCACTTCTCTTCCGGTCACTATTTCATATGCCGTACGGAGAGCAGCCTCCATCACGCCTCCAGTGGCGCCAAAGATCACAGCGGCTCCTGTGGAGTCACCCATTACAGAATCACAATGCTCGTCTTCCAGTGTTCTGAAGTCAATGCCGGCCTGCTTGATCATAACAGCAAGTTCCCTGGTTGTCAGCACATAGTCAACATCTTTGTAACCGCTTGATCTCATCTCGGGCCTGTCAGCCTCAAACTTCTTGGCGGTGCATGGCATTATAGATACAGAGACTATTTTTGAAGGATCTATCTTCCGTTTCTGGGCATAGAATGTCTTTGCCAATGCACCGAACATCTGCTGCGGCGACTTGCAGGTAGAGAGGTTAGGCAGCATCTGTGGGAATTTATGTTCAATGAATTTGATCCATCCCGGGGAGCACGATGTGAACATAGGAAGGGCAAGAGTATTGTCACCATCAACAAGAATTTTCTTCAGTCTTGTGAGAAGCTCAGTACCCTCCTCCATGATGGTGAGGTCAGCGGTGAAATCAGTGTCAAGGACCGAATCAAATCCAAGCTCACGCAACGCGGCGACCATCTTACCCGTCACCCTCTGGCCCGGGTCATACCCCAGGTCCTCTCCGAGTGCTACCCTGACTGCCGGTGCTGTCTGTACGACCACATGCTTGTCAGGATCATAAATGGCATCCCAAACCTGGTCAATATATGTCTTCTCGGTCAGCGCACCCGTCGGACAGCGGTTAACACACTGCCCGCAGTTGGTGCATACCACGGCACTCATGGGCCTGTCATGGAAAGATGATATTTTCTGATGATCGCCCTTGTTGGCAACTGCTATGGCAGAAACATACTGAAGCTCGGCACAGGTCCGCACACAACGCTGGCACCTTATACATTTGCTGTCGTCCTTGATGAATGAGGGTGATGACCTGTCAATTATATAAGGTCTGTTTTCCACAAGGTCAAGGAAGATATGCTCCCCAAATGAAAATTCATTTGCCAGGGTCTGCAGTTCACAGTTCTGGTTTTTATAGCACTTTGTACAGTCAGCCCGGTGCTCTGAGAGCAACAGTTCAACAATATGCTTACGTGCATTTCTCACCTTCAGGGAATTGGTAAATATCTCCATCCCCTCTGAGGCCGGCATTGCACATGAAGCTATGAGCGTACGTGCACCCTTCATCTCCACCACACAAACACGGCAGTTACCTGCAACGCACAGGTCCTTGTGATTGCATAATGTGGGTATATTCAAACCCAGTTTCTTTGCAGCATCCAGCACTGTAGTTCCTTCAGCTACAGATACCTGATGTTCATTTATCTTTAAATTTATCATGATAGTCAGTTTCTTGCAATTAGTATAATACCTCTTCTCTGAAGTTCTCGACAATTGATCTGAAGGCGTTGCCCACTGACTGGCCCAGGCCGCATTTTGATGCTACCTTCATGGTGTCTGCCAGTTTTATGAGTTCATTGAGATAAGCTGATTTGGCCTCTCCCTTTTTCACTTCTTCAACACCCAGGAGCAATTGCTGGCATCCCACACGGCATGGAGTACACTGTCCGCATGACTCCTCGGTAAAGAAATCGAGATAGTTGTGAAGCACGTTGTACATAGACCGTGAACTGTTGAAAAGCTTCATTGACCCTCCGGTGGGCACTCCCTCGAAACCGATAATGGTCTGAGCAAACTTTTTTCTCGGGACACAGAAGCCTGAAGCTCCTCCTACCTGAACAGCTTTGGTATCACCGTCGCCAAACTCATCAACAAACTCCTGTACAGTCATACCCAGTTCAAGCTCGAAGATACCGGGCGTGGGAGTGTCTCCTGAAATCGAGAAGACCTTGGAACCCCGCGAGTCATTGGTACCAAGCTTGACATATTCGGATGCACCCTTGTCAATGATCATCATCGCGGTTACAAGTGTCTCCACATTATTGATTGAGGTGGGTTTTGAGAAAAGCCCGCTGGATGTAGGATATGGCGGCTTGTTGCGCGGCTCACCGCGAAAACCTTCTATCGACTCAAAAAGGGCACTCTCCTCACCGCAGATATAGGCGCCGCTACCCATGCGATACTCTATATTAAAGTCATAACCTATCTCCTCTATCATCTTATGGAACTTATAAAGATCCATGTAAAGCTGCGGAAGCAGAAAACTGTATTCACCCCTGAGGTAGATAAAACCTTTCTTCGCTCCCATGGCTTTGCCGGCTATGGCCATGCCTCCGTATACCTTGTAGGCTACCTTGTCAAGGATCTCACGGTCCTTAAAGGTGCCGGGCTCACCCTCGTCTGCATTACAGACAATATATTTATCCGGATCTTTCTCCGCAGCAGTATATTTCCATTTAAGTCCAGTCGGAAAACCGGCACCACCCCTGCCCTTGAGCCCTGACTCCAGTATCTGCTGGATAATCTCATCACTCGTGATGGAAAAAGCTTTTGTCAGTACCGCCCTGGAATCAATTTTTTCAAAAATAAGGTCAACCTTATTTAGTCCTTTATTTTTCATGTTCTGGTAAATTGATGTTATTTATGCATATAACCTTTAATCACATCCACCACTGTTTCAGGTGTCAGCTCGGTATATGGCATATCATTTATAAGAATTGCAGGAGCCTTGTGGCACCATCCGATACAGTTTGTCTCAAGCAAAGTAAAAAGCCTGTCAGGAGTTGTTTCCCCGACTTTAATCTTAAGAGTCTCTTCAAGAACTTCGATGATTTCCATCTTCCCCTTCATCGAACAGGTTATGGTCTTGCACACCCTGATGACATACTTCCCTCTCTCCTGGGTATCTAGAAAAGTGTAGAATGATGCCGTACCGTAAACTTCTGCTGCCGAGATGTCAAGTTCCGTCGCAACATTTACCATAGCATCATCAGTCAGGTAGTTATGCTTCCTGACAATATCCTGAAGGATTGGCATCAGGCTGTCCCTTCTCCGCCCGTGTTTGTCGGCCAGCTCCTTCACAAGATTTCCAACATGGTACATATCTAATTGTTTTTTAAATAATTAATAATGTTTTTTCGATGAAAAATACCATTTTTACCGAGCTGTTAAATAAATAACAATAGTTATATTAAATGCTTACAAATGTCATGTTTGTAATTTATAATAAGTCTAAACTACGGGGGTGACATGACAGGGGTGTTACATCGTCTTTACCCGGCAATAAATCAACGGTTCGAAAATTAAATTAATAATGTATTGATAGACTGCTTTTTAATTTATTGTTATTTTTTTCACAATAAATTTTCCGTTTTAGTTGATTATTAATTTTCTAAGGTTTATTTTTATTTTCTGAATCTTCTTAGACACATGCCTTATTACAGCATTCACAAAGAAGAGTGGGATAATACAATAGCCCAGCTGTTGTTATCCCATACCATTATCGCACCGGTAAATAATGGGGTAAGTCTTGATTATGAGGTAATCAGGCCTTCAGATATAGATTCGATATCATACAACCAACCCAAGCCCGTCACTCCCCTGAAAAGTTTCTTTCTTCCGGTGAAGGAGAATGTATCAGGGAAAATAGGATCATCAGTACCAAGAATCATAATGGGTATTCCGAACTGTGATATTGCAGGTCTGGGCATCCTTGATGAAATTTATCTCGACAAAGACTATGTTGACATCTTTTACAGGGAGCGGCGTGAAAACACAATTCTGATATCGGCAGACTGCTTCGGTATCCAGGAACACTGTCATTGCATGTCATACGGTATAAAACCCTATGACACTGCCAACGGTGATCTTGCAGTCATAAGAATTGACGGTCAAATAATCATAAGAGTTATTTCAGAAAGGGGTAAATTACTTGTCAAAAATTTCCCTGCAGCATTGCCTTTGACTGACGAAAACCTTATAGCCATTATAGATAAGGAGCATAAAAACACCGAGGCGCAGCTACATGAAACCAACAGGGGATTACCTGACTATGCCTCCACCGGGATGCTTGTAAAAGAAGTTAACAATGAGATCTGGGAGAAATATTCATCACGGTGTGTTTCATGCGGAGCCTGTACAACTATTTGTCCTGCCTGTTCCTGCTTTCTTCTTATAGATAAACCAGGATTTGAAAAGATAAGGCAGATGGATGCCTGCCAGTACCCGGGCTTTGAAAGGGTGGCAGGCGGTGAAGATGGACTTTTTGAACTTCATCACAGATTCAGGAACAGATATATGTGTAAATACGTATGGAAGCCTGTAAGGTTCAGCTCTCCTGCCTGCACCGGGTGCGGAAGATGTATTGAAGCATGTATCGGAAAAATCAATAAAAATGAACTCTTACTGGAGATCTCCCGGCAGTAAATATGAGTAACGGAACCAACATATATAAACCTCTCAGGGCTAAGCTTATTGATGTTATTGATGAGTCGCCTGTGATAAAGACATTTGTCCTTGAGCCTGAAGAGGAATTCTCATTCAGAACAGGTCAGTTTATTGAGTTGTCTGTTGACGGGATAGGTGAAGCACCATTTACTCCCTCCTCCTCGCCTCTCATTACTGACAAGCTTGAGGTCACGGTTATGAAGACAGGATACGTGACAGAGTATATGCATTCACTCAAGCCAGGGGCCTTCATGGGTATCAGGGGGCCTTACGGAAGAGGATACCCTGTTGACAGGTTCATCGGGAAAGAGGTGCTG
>JAQBHM010000005.1:0-3102 GCA_032127795.1 Bacteroidales bacterium
TTTTTGTATTTTTGCGGTGAAAATCTCATCAGATGGAATCAACAAGGCAGAAGAAAGTTGCGAGGCTGATACAAAAAGAACTCGCAGAGATATTGCTGCATCACACCAGTGCTCTAGCACCGGGCAGAATGGTCTCCGTAACCACCGTCCGCGTCAGCCCTGACCTGGCGCTGGCAAAAACATATATAAGCATATTCCCTTCTGAAAAATCGGAAGAGACACTTGAAAATATAAAACTACATGTTCCAAGAATCCGGTTCGAACTGGGGCAGAAGGTGCGCAACCAGCTTCGCATTGTCCCCGAGATAGCCTTCTTCCTTGATGACAGTAATGACTATATTGATAAAATAAATAACCTTCTCAGGGAGTAGTATTCATGCATTATGACCCAATAAAAGAGGTTCTCGGGCGCCTTTTCAACCACCACCCGCTGCTGAGAAGAGTCTTCTACTCATTGCTTGACATCCTGTTGTTGCGATCATGGCACGTCAGAAAAGCCCTGAAAGAGTCGAAGGCCTCTCTGCCACCCACTGCATCAGTCCTCGATGCCGGAATGGGTTTCGGACAATATTCCTGGTGGATGACAAAAAGATTTCCCGGATGGAAGATCACCGCTGCAGATATTAAAAGCGAACAGGTGGCTGACTGTAATGCATTTTTTATAAAAACAGGTGTCGCTGACAGGATAAAAGCTGTTGAAGCAGATCTGGTAACATGGGAACAGGATGAAAAATACAACCTTGTGCTTTGCGTTGATGTGATGGAACATATCGAAGAGGACAGCAGAGTCTTTTCTAATTTTTTCAACTCTATGAACCGGGGTGGCAGACTGATTATCTCCACACCCTCTGACAGGGGTGGCTCCGATGTTCACGGCGACAACGATGAATCATTCATTGGGGAACATGTGCGCGACGGTTATGGAATTGAAGATATCACCCTGAAACTTAAGAACGCCGGGTTCGGCACGGTAAAGGCATCATATACCTATGGCTCCCCGGGCAGCATCGCCTGGAGACTGTCAATGAAATATCCCGTGAAAGCACTATCCTTCTCGAAGCTCTTCTTTGTATTGCTCCCTCTCTGGTACCTGGTTGTCATGCCCTTCTGCCTGATCCTTAACTTCCTCGACCTGAAAATGAAACACCGCGAAGGAACAGGTCTGCTTGTAATAGCTGAAAAAGAGTAAATGAAGTTCTCCCTATACATAGCAAAGAGATACCTTTTCGCAAAGAAGTCGCGAAATGCCATTAATGTCATCTCTGCCATATCAGTGGCCGGCGTCGCTGTGGGTACTCTGGCCCTGATAACAATACTGTCAGTCTTCAACGGCCTTGAAGAGATGGTCAGGGGTATATTCAACACCTCGGATCCCGAGTTACGCATCACCGCCGCAGAAGGAAAAGTATTTCTTCCTGACAGCACAACACTCATCCGGCTCAGTGCCCTCAGCGGGATAGAAGTGTGGGCAGAGACACTGGAAGAGAATGCCCTCCTCAGGTATGAGGATCAGCAGTATATAGCCACGGTAAAGGGTGTCGGGCCTGACTACATCAGGGTGACAAATCTTGATACTGCCATGTGGGACGGGGAATTTATTCTCAGGGCTGAGAACGGCAGACCATATGCCGTGGCAGGACTCGGCGTGGCCAACTACCTGGGCATGAGACTTAACTTCGTGGCACCACTGGCAATATATATCCCTGACCGCAATGCACCCCTGACCCTGAACCCTGACAATGCCTTTACCAGGAGATATATCTTCCTCTCAGGCATATTTGCCGTGGAACAGGAGTTTGATTCAAAATACGTCTTCATGCCCCTCGATTTCGTAAGGGAACTGCTTAACTATACTTCAGAGTCCAGTTCTATTGAGGTGAAACTGGCACCGGGTGCAGATCTTAAAAAGACACAGAGAGCTGTCAGGGAGATCATGGGCAAAAAATTCATTGTACAAAACCGGTATGAACAGCAGGAGATCTTTTACAAGGTGATGAAGGCAGAAAGACTTGCCATATTCGTCATTCTCACCTTTATCCTGATTATTGCATCGTTTAATATTATCGGTTCGCTCACCATGCTGATCATTGAGAAAGAAAGGGATATAAGCATCCTGAGAAGCCTTGGTGCCAACAACTCACTCATACGGCGCATCTTCATCTACGAGGGATGGATGATATCATTCATCGGAACATGTCTCGGTCTGGCGGCAGGTTTTCTCCTGTGCGCTGCACAACAGCAGTTCGGGCTGGTGAAACTGGCCGGTGATTCGCTGCTTGTCGATTCATACCCTGTGAAAATGATGCTTCCTGATTTTCTCATCGTGGCCGCAACCGTAATGGCTATAGGCTACTGGGCTGCATGGTATCCGGTAAGGTACATGTCGAAAAAATATCTTACAGACAACATTAAAGACAATAAATAATGGGGAAGTGGATGGCTCCGGCCTTTTTCATGATACTTGCTGCCACTGCCTGCGGACCACGCACCGCAGAAAAACCAGACAGGGAGCTGATGATTCCTGATGATGAACTGGTGGCAGTCCTGACTGATATGTACCTCGCCGGCGGTCTCCTCGAAGTGCAAGAGGTAAGATCTGAATGGGGCGACAGAGATTCAATTTCCAATTATATAGATGTCATTGAAATTCATGGCTTTACATATAATCAGCTGGAGACTACCATGCAATATTATTTTTCTGCGAAGCCAAAGAAAATGGCCAGAATATATGACAGGGTAACGGGGAATCTACTGAAGCTTGAGGTTATGGTGCAGATACAGGATATGCCTTCTGAAAATGTATCGACTGATAATCTCTGGCTGGGCAGATACAACTACTCGCTGCCTGAGGACTTTGCCAAAGATCCCATCTGGTTCGACATACCCGTTGATGAACCCGGAACATATATCTTAAAGGCTGACATCCAGGTATACTCTGATGACAAAAGCCTTGACCCCAGGGTTACGGTTTTCTTCAGTACCGTTGACAGCCTGGGAGCAGAAGTGCGTGACATGTGGGATGAGGTGAGCCTTAAAAAAGACGATAATATACAGTATGTGGAGATCAGCAAGAAACTTGAGTCCGGTGAGGCAGTACACATC
>JAQBHM010000006.1:0-4861 GCA_032127795.1 Bacteroidales bacterium
ATTCTCTCAATAACCCGGTACAAACAGCTGACTCACTGATTGAATTTTCCGTAAGGGGAGATGCTGTCCTGATAGGGGAAAATCCTGCCCGCGCTGAGGCAGGCATCGCTTCAATACTGATAAGGTCAACAACAAACCCGGGGAAAGTGATGGTGAGAGCCTCCTCAGGGACTATGTCACGGGCAGAAATAATGACCGAGACAAAGAGATAGTTAATCTGATTAAGTTCTTTAATGAAAAAGAGAGGAAGGGAATCCACACCCCACGTTGGTATTTACGGCAGACGGAACTATGGAAAGAGCAGCCTGATAAATGCTCTCGCCGGCCAGGATATAGCAATCGTATCGGACCATCCGGGCACCACCACTGATCCGGTGAAGAAATCCTTCGAAATAGTTGATTTCGGCCCTGTAGTGCTTGTCGATACAGCCGGTATTGATGATGCCGGTGACCTCGGAAAGAAAAGAGTGGAGAAAACACTAAGATCAATTGACCAGATAGACCTCGCCCTGATTGTTATCACAGATAAACAGTGGGGCACGTGGGAAGAGGATCTGGCATCCAGGTTTGACAGTGAGGCACTGCCTTACCTGGTGGTACATACCAAATCTGATATCTGCAAACCTGACGCACAACTCATTGAAGAAATAAAGGAGAAGACGAACCATAATCTTATAAGCTTCTCAGCCGTAACTCTTGAAAACCTGGATCTCCTCATAGATAATATTAAGGTGGCCATTCCTGAAAGATCGATGGCCTTCCCAACACTTCTGGGAGACATTATCAGGCCTGATGACCTTGTGCTTCTTGTTACCCCGGTTGATGCAGAGGCACCTGCCGGCAGGATGATCCTTCCGCAGATGCAGGCCGTTCGTGACGTTCTTGACAACAAAGCTGTTGCAATAGTAATGACAGAGTTCAGGATCAGGGAGTTTCTTGAAAGGACAGGGATCAGGCCGGCATTGGTGGTAACTGACTCACAGGCCTTTGCAAAAGTCAGTGCCCAGATCCCTGATGATATGCCGCTTACAGGATTTTCTGTGGTGCTGGCACGCCAGAAAGGGGATTTCGGGAATTATCTCCTTGGCACTCCGGAAATTGATAACCTGAAAGAGGGAGACCGAATACTGATCCTTGAATCATGCACCCACCAGATAGCATGTGATGACATAGGAAGGATAAAGATACCCGGCTGGATGCAGAAATTCACCGGGAAGAAGCTGACCTTTGACATAGTCTCCGGACTTTCTTCCCTTCCCCGTCCTGTCACCGATTATGCCATGGTGGTCCAGTGCGGAGGATGCATGATAACACACCGTCAGATAACTGCCCGTCTGCGTGAGGCGGTGAAGGCAGGTATTCCTGTCACCAATTACGGCATGGCAATAGCATGGATGCACGGTATTTATCATCGGGCTATCGCGCCTTTTGTCACCAAAGGGTGACCGCTCAGAAACGGAAATATATGAAGGGTTGAACAACGCCGGAGCTGACGGTGTAAATCAACACGCACACTCCTGCCACAATGAGAAACTTCAGTGTCAGGGGCAACCTTATAAAAAGACCCCTGTATGACTCCTTTACCGTCACCGGCAGGAAATGCAAAAGGTAGCCTGAGAGGATAAGCACGATAACCGGAAGGTAGGCAATGAGCACCTGGCTGTATAAACCCGGCCGGAATGAATTGAATATCTGTGACAACATCAGCATGGCATCATTGACTGAATCTGCACGGAATAATATCCAGGCAAAACTTACAAAATTGAATGTCACCACTATCCCTGCAAGACGCGCTGCAAAAGTATGTCTCCTGATCCTGCTGAAAAAACCCTGCCAGCTTTTGTTAATGATCAGTGCTCCACCGTGGAGGGCACCCCATAGCACAAACCTCAGTGCCGCTCCGTGCCATAAACCTCCAAGGACCATAGTTATCATCAGGTTGATACCCGTACGGAAAGTACCCTTTCGGTTGCCCCCCAGAGGAATATAGAGGTAATCTTTAAGCCACCGCGAAAGAGATATATGCCACCTCTTCCAGAAATCAGAAATATTTGCCGCCTTGTAGGGAGAGTTAAAGTTGAGGGGTAGCCTGAACCCCATCATAAGGGCAACGCCAATGGCAATGTCAGTATACCCGGAGAAGTCGCAATAAATCTGCAACCCATAGCCGTAAACGGCAAGAAGATTTTCAAATCCCGAGTACATTGCAGGCGCATCAAATACCCTGTCAATGAATCCTGAAGAAATAAAATCAGAGATGACCATCTTCTTTATCAAACCCTGCAGAATGAGGAACAGGGCATGACCGAACTCGTTCCTGGTGATGCTGTAATCTCCCTTCATCTGAGGGATAAACTCCGTTGCCCTGACTATAGGACCAGCAACAAGCTGCGGGAAAAAGGTAAGGTAAAATGAGAAGTCAATGAAGCTGTTTACAGGGGCGATCCTGCCCCTGTAAACATCAATATTATAGCTGAGGGCCTGGAAGGTGAAAAACGAAATACCCACCGGAAGGACTATCTCTGACACGTTGAAGCCGGTTCCGAACAGGGTGTTGGACCATGCGGAGAAAAAGTCAAAGCTTGTGAAGGAGGTGCCTAAGAGTGTATTCAGGCTCTCGGTAAAGAAACCGGCATATTTAAAATACGATAGCAGCCCAAGCAGCACAATAATGTTCAGGGTAAGCCATCCCCTTCTCATTACGCGGCTTTTTGCCCTTCCTGTAAGCAGAGCGGTCACATAAGATGTCACAGAGGTGAAGAGAAGAAGAATGAAGAACAGTCCACCGGCTTTGTAATAAAAGTAGATGCTTACCATCAGGAGCCAGGTATGGCACATTTGTCTTCTTTTTCTCATGAGGGCGAAGCCGGCCATGACTACCAGGAAAAAGACCCAGAAAACCGGGGTGGTGAAAATAAAAGACTGCTGCGGATTATACCTGAACCGTGACAGAAGGTCTTTTACCGGCCATGTAATATCTTTTGCCTCTTTTGCCGGGTGTATTGTCAGAGAAAGGGTATCCGCGGCTGGTGCCGATGCCATTATGGAGGCTGCGGAGGCTTTTTTCTCATCAGGGATAATCACAGGCCTCGGGAGGAAGAGGTCAGCGTACAGTCTTGCTGCAATGGTATCGGCTCCGGCATTGGAAAGGTGAGTCAGATCTTTGGAAGCGAGGGCAGGATCATGATCAAACCACCTGATTATAGAACCCGCTCCTCCCATAGTCTCCAGAGCATCCCAGAAAACAATTCCGGTACGCTCAGCAGCCCTTTTCTGTGCATCACGTATGGCAGGAATATTCCTGTATGATGTGATTGTATCACCCATCTTCTGAGCCATATCAGTCAGGCTGACAAGGATAATAGGCACTCTTCCCGACACCTCGCGCAGATATTCTATCTGTCTGACAAGCCCCTCTTCATAGTAATGATATTCGCTCCTGACATTTTTTACAACATTCAGTCCGTAGAGCATCACTATGATGTCAGGGTCAAGCTTTTTAAATGACTCCCTGAAGGTATAACTGTCAGTCATGACAAACTCAAGTCCCGCACTTCCCCTAACAGGAATATTATCAATGATAATACCGGCATCACTTTCAAGGCTGAAGGCATAAATGTCAGGCGACATCCGTCCGATGAACTCGGCAGTGATCTCTGATAATCCTTCGAGCCCGGTACTGTATTCATAAGGGCCCTCACCCTCATTAAGCCGGGCAGCGCCAACCATAATACCTCCGGCAAAGATCCTTACATATGTTGTATCACGGTTATTACCGTAAAAAATCCTCAGCCTGTCATACTTTGACACCGACAGATCAGCCCCCGGCACCGTTGATATTTTTACCGTGGCACTTGCCGGCGTACCAAGCCTCTCACCCGGTTTCGTAAAACGCGATACCGAGAGCATGGGGCCGAGGTTATTGTCCGGCATGATCCCTTTTTTGTAGTCGAGAAGAGTATACCTCGTCCAGTTCGATGAGGGTTTTACCACGAACGAGCGGGTGTACAGAACAGGCATTACCGGAGAGATAAGCCCGGGCCCGGTGCCACCCCCGTAACTCCTCAGAAGTGTTCGTATCAGGGATGTGATTCTGTCACCCTCAAGCTGTGAATCGCCATAAAAAACTATCCGCACCTGGCGGCCTGCCGCCAGGGAATCCCTGATAGCATCACCGGGGTAAAAGGGAATTGCCGCGACAGTATCAGCAGGTGCCTCCACAGCATCAACCATCGCTGTATCATTACTCCCGGCTGATGATCCCTCTGCATCAACGGTATCATAACGGATAGTGTCAGCAGCAGGCTTTGAAGAAACTGTATCATTAGAGATGCCATCAGCCAATGGCTTTGAAAAAGCTGTATCGCTGACTGCTATAACGGTAGTGTCACCCCTCAGTCTGAATAATAAGGCCAGAGTACCGGCCTTCTCAGGTATCACCATGACGGTGAGTAGAGAAAGCATCAGCACAACGGCAAGTAGAAACAGGAAAATCCTGCCTGGTCTCATACAGTTAATAATCAGCTTCTTTTTCTAATTTTCAGTTTCTGCCCCACCTGTATCTTCGACGCATCTGAGATGTTATTCAGCTTCAGGATTTCACCGGCGGTGATCCCCTCAAACTTTTTCGCTATATCCCACACGGTGTCACCGTATCTGACGGTATAAAACTCATAACCTGCATCAGGTAACGACGCTAATGGGACTGTTTGTGTTTCAGAAGTCTTTGCAACCTGAGAGACCGTTTTGCCGATCATCTTCTGTTTCTCGGAAAAACTCATTAAGTCTATCTTGCTGCACCTGTCAGCTCTCGACGGCTCAACATATACTGTCAGTTTCTGACCTATCCTTATGGTGTTAC
>JAQBHM010000007.1:0-2769 GCA_032127795.1 Bacteroidales bacterium
GTCCTCAAGGGCACCCTGAGTCCGGGCGCAATGTCGAAAAGATTGAGAGGCATACTTGTGGTGTTTCAGTTTGCAGTGTCAATAGTAATAATTATTGGCTCCATTGTAGTATCCAGACAGTTGAACTTGATGACAAAAAAAGATCTCGGTTTTGACAAGGAGAACCTTATCGTGGCACGAAGGTCTGATGCATTCTGGAGACAACGTGAGGCTTTCAGGGAACAGATCCTGAAGATCGACGGTGTTGAGAAGGCAGGATTCTCAAGGCAGATCCCGGGAATGGATTACAGCAACAATGCCTTCTTCCGCGACCAGGATCCGGAAAAGAACACATACCTCCTGCAACAGTCGTGGGTGAGCTTTGACTTTCCCCAGACACTTGGCGTACGTCTTCTGGACGGTCGTTTCTTCTCCCGTGAATATGGGACCGACTCAACAGCCGTCCTTATCAATGAGGCTGCTGTGAAATCGCTTGGGTTAAAAGAGCCGGTTGTCGGGCAATACATTCAGCAGCCTTCCGGACCAAATACATTCCAGCGGTATAAGATCATCGGCGTGATGAAAGATTTTAATATTGCCTCAATACATAAGGCAATTGAGCCGGTCTGCTTTTCAGTTTTGTTTCCGGGAGGTGGTGATCAGTTCGCAACGATAAGACTGTCAGGGCAGAATATCCCTGCCACAATCAAGGCTATTGAAGAAAAGTGGAAAGAATTTACACCTAACCAGCCGTTCCAGTACGACTTCTTTACTGACTCATGGAACAATCTCTACAAAGCTGAGATGAAGACGGGGAAAATATTTATTCTCTTTTCGCTGCTTGCCATATTCATTGCATGTCTTGGCCTGATAGGACTTGTAGCATTTATGACCAACAAAAGAACCAGGGAGATAGGTATCAGGAAGACATACGGAGCATCAATATCAACTGTCCTTCGTCTGCTGGTCAGAGAGACTGTCATTCTTATTTTCATTTCCTCACTGATAGCATGGCCTGTTGCATACTTCGGGGCACAATACTGGATGGAGGGTTTTGCAGATAAGGCTGCCGTCAGCCCGCTGATTTATATACTGGCAACACTTGCAGTAATTACTGTCGGTTTCGCTTCAGTGATCTATCAAACTCTTAAAGCTGCAAACTATAGCCCGGCAGAAGCCCTGAGGATTGAATGAGACAGGCATGACCACAGGCAGTAGCTTCCTGCAATAATTAACAGATCATCTCTCAGTTTCTCACTGTCAGATTAATAAACCAGCGTTTGAATGGCGTGCGGTAATATATTGATCTTAGCTTCTGAAAAATCAACAATAAAATTATATGCGATGGGGCTGTCACCCGGATTCATAACAACGGTAACCATCTTACCATCCTCATTTTTAAACGAAACGCTCAGCAGCTGGCTTCTGCTTGAGGCTGTACTTACTCTTTTTGCATTTGGACGGATGAATTTTGAGAAATGCCCGATGTAATAATATGAGGGCGTATAAATTAACTGACCTGTCCTGGTATCAGCATGAATGGGAGAAAAACAAAAGTTCTCAACATGATTCGGCCCTCCGGTTTCATCAAGAAGAATGTTCCAGTCAAGCCATCCTACGGTGCCGGCATTAAAGTCATTTATAATTGACTGGCCATATTTTTCACCGTTTGTCCAATTGTCATACATCTCAGGATCAAAGGGACCGTTACAGCCTTCGGTAAACAAAATATTTTTCGTCGGATAAGATTCCTGCACTTTGGCCACATTGCCAAACATGGGATCACTGCCAGTCCATGTCTCGTACCAGTGAAATCCTATACCCCAGGCATATTTTGAAGCCACTGAATCGTTAAAAATCGTACTGGCCCTGAGATTGATCATATCACGGTTATGATCCCATACAATAATCTTTTTATCGCTCAGACCCTGTTTTGCCATAACAGGTCCCAGGTAATTCTTGAGAAAATCCCGCTCTTCTTCGGATGTGTAGATGCATGACTCCCAAATCTGAGTTGCCATCGGCTCATTCTGGATGGATATACCCCAGACTGGTATCCCTTCCTTTTCGTAGGCTTCAATAAATTTTGTATAGTAGGTTGCCCAGGCAGTGTAATATTCAGGCAATAATCTACCGCCGTGGAGCATGTCATTGTTGTCTTTCATGAATGCAGGAGGGCTCCAGGGACTGGCCAATATCAACAGCCTGTCATCTGCTGCTTCAATCGCCAGTTTGATCAGGGGAATGCGAAAAGCTTTATCGTGTTCGATACTGAATGTCTTCAGATCCTTATCTCCTTCGGCAATGTAGGTATATGAGCCGCTGCTGAAATCGCAACTGTGGATATTCGTGCGTGCCATGGTATAGCCTATTCCGTCAGTCTTGTCATAATAAGCTTTTATCACTTCCTTTTGTTTGTCTTCAGGCAGCTTGTAAAATGTCTCGGCGCTGGCATCAGTAATGGCTCCTCCGATACCGAGGAAGGTCTGAAAAGTCTTGTGAGTATTCACAAAAACAGAGATCTCCGTTTCCAGAGGTTGTACTGCTTTTGTAAAATCAACAGTGTCGGTCACAGCTATTCTTTGATCTGTCCCGAAGGATGTGGAATAGACGGTTATGGTCTTAAGATCAGGTGAAACAGTTTTACTGCCAGGCTGTGATTTTTCATTAAGACAAGACACAGAAACAGATAGTACTGCCAGGAGAATCGCAAGTGTTGTTACTTTCATTTTAAATCTTTTTTTTAAGTGACAGTTGCATAACGGGTTGATGTTTTAAATCTGTAACCAG
>JAQBHM010000008.1:0-7720 GCA_032127795.1 Bacteroidales bacterium
AGGGTCTTTCCAGTATTTTTCCCAGTCCGGGGTAAGTTCTTTAGTTGCGGATATGTAACCTATGGGAGCGTCAAACCATACATAAAGTACCTTTCCTTCAGCCCCTTCGACGGGCACCGGCACACCCCAGTCGAGGTCCCTGCTTACTGCTCTTGGCTGCAGGCCCTGGTCGAGCCACGACTTACACTGGCCGTAAACATTTGACTTCCATTCGGTATGCTCTTCAAGGATCCATTTTCTCAGCCACGGTTCATACCTGTCAAGAGGCAGGTACCAGTGCAGTGTCTCACGCATTACAGGAGCGCTTCCGCTGATGGTTGAACGGGGGTTGATCAGATCCGTGGGGCTGAGTGAGGTGCCGCACTTCTCACACTGGTCACCGTAAGCATTTTCATTGCCGCAATGCGGACATGTGCCTGTTATATAACGGTCAGCAAGAAAGCATCCGGCCTCTTCATCATAATACTGGTTTGAACTCTTCTCAATGAAATCACCATTGTCATATAATTTGCGGAAGAATTCAGAAGCTGTGTCGTAATGTATTTTATTTGATGTTCGGGAATAGATATCGAATGCAATACCAAAGTCTTCAAAAGCTTTTTTATTGAGAATATGATAACGGTCAACCACTTCCTGCGGGGTGATCCCCTCTTTGCGTGCTTTCAGGGTGATGGGCACACCGTGCTCATCAGACCCGCATATGGATATTACATCAGCTCCCCGCAGCCGGAGGTAACGTGTGTAAATATCCGAGGGCACATAAACCCCGGCAAGATGTCCTATATGTATGGGTCCGTTGGCATAAGGCAGCGCGGAAGTGATAAGATGTCTGCTGAATTTTTTCATATGTGTGAAGCGAAGCGTTGCTTTTTGTTATCCCGGCAAAGATAATATTTTATCAGGAGCGACTGAGCGTCCTACTCCTCCTGTCCGAAAGCCAGCAGTACCTGGTTTTTGTAGGTACGCGATACAGGTATTGAGACTGAAGAGGCGGTGTCAAGCTCAAGCATAAGTCCTTCATTTTCCCTGCGGATGAGTTTTACCCTTTCGATATTGACCAGGTAAGAGCGATGGCACCGGATAATTGAATCTCGCATCAGGTCATCTTCCATTTTCTTAAGTGTGTTGCGAAGGAGGTATTTTGAAAGGCGATCGCGGGTGAGGTACCAGACAGTGACATAATTATCGCTTCCCTGGAGATAAAGCAGATCGGATCTCTTCAGTGAGAGGCGGAGGGTTCCCTTCTCATCGCGCAAAGGCACCATTGCTGTCTTCTCTGCATGATCGGGCATCTCTGACAGTTCAATCAGCTGGCGCTTCTTGTCACGCCATGAAAAATAGAGCCAGAGTGCAGAATAGGGTAGAAGGAGTGTCAGCGAGGTGTTCAGGACAGATATGCGGAATAGTTCTGTCAAAGGCCTGGCATCATCAAGTATTACAAGTTCATATAAGGTATAAAAGACTGCCATGCTGATGATCTCGGCTGCCACCCATATAAGGTACTGGTATATCTTCAGTTCCAGTCCCCGGCGAACGGCCTGGTACATTATGATACGGCTAATGGCGACGACAAGCACCCCTGTAAGGATGACACCGCTGGAGTAGAGAAAGAGCCTGAGTGTGGAAATGGTAAACCAGGTCCCGACACCGAAGGGGGAGTAAATGTTGATAAAGAGCAGGGCAAACAGTGATGTAAAGAGGATAAGCCTGACAATATTATACTTGTCAGTCAGATATTTCGGAAGCCTTTTGTTCAGATCCACAGCTGACGTTAACCAATTAGTCTGTAAAATTAGCATTTTTCAATTCAAGGGGCCAGGGTAATGACAATGGCGATCCGGATTTCACCCCTGAGTGGCGTTTTTTACCCCGTATAGAAAGGTTTAAACCCTCAGGGGCATTGGAAGTACCATTTTTTTGCCCTTACCGATGACATTTTGTTTGTTTGTCGGAAAAAAGGGATGGGATATACTGATCAGCAGAAAGAGCTTGGTGCTTTTTTCAGGGGAGACTTCAATGAAGGACCAATTCCCGGGACAGATGTAAGGGTGGTAAAGGAGATGTTCCGTTCGCAAAGCGGCTATAAGCCTCCGGTAGTTCCTCGCACGCAGGGTATCTTCAGGGGTTTTTTCCAGGGTGATGATACGTGCGAGGTCAATAATAATTTTTCATACCATATTTTTTTGCCGGCAAAACCTGAAAAGGGATATATAATTCTTTTGCACGGGCTCAATGAGCGCACATGGGACAAATATCTACAGTGGGCACTCAGACTGGCAACAGATACCCGCAAGCCGGTGATACTCTTTCCTATTGCATATCACATGAACCGTTCACCGCGCAGCTGGTTTGACCGTCATGCGATGATGCCGGCGGTGGCGGCAAGGATGCTCTCGGAGCCGGGGGCACGGCTGACCACTTTTGCAAATGTGGCACTGAGCATCCGAATGTCAATGTCACCTCACCTTTTCTTTCTTTCCGGATACCAGGCCGTCAATGACCTTATTGGCCTGACGGAAGAGATAAAAGGCGGATCACATAAGCACATATCCGGAGAAGGCGTTCCTGATATTTTTGCCTATTCTATTGGGGTTATGCTTGCCCAGGTATTTTTGCTCTCAAGAGAAAAGCCACTGCCGCCCGAAAGCAGGCTTTTCCTCTTCTGCGGAGGCAGCTCCCTGAACATGATGAACGGCACTTCCAAACTGATAATGGACAGCAAGGCTTTTGACAGGCTGATAAGTTTTTATATAGATGAGATAGCGGAAAAGCAAAAACAGGGGGGCGACTGGCTTACAAAAATCCTCGAGGAGACACCGGTAGGTGAGGCATATTATTCAATGAGTTCAGTGCCAAGGCTGAAGAAGGTTTTCGGAGAACCATTCCGCGGTACTGAGGGACGGGTGAAAGCAGTGACCCTGACATCTGACCGGGTCATACCTGCCGCCGGGGTGAAAAAGACCATGAGAGGTGCAAATGTTGAAACATGGAGCCCTGCCTACCAGTACACCCATGAAAATCCATTCCCGCTTTTTGCCGGTGAATTATCAGCCGAAGTTGACAGTACCTTCGAAAGACTTTTTGATACGGCCTCATCATTTCTTGCCTGATGTGGCGGTGCAGCCTTAATAGCATTAATCTCATTTTGCGGATAAATTAAAAAGAGTATTTTTGGTATATTCTTTCTCAGAAGCATACCTATGAAGACTCTTACAATTCCACCCTATATCAAGGAGGGAGACCGCATTGCCATAATTTCTCCTTCAGGCGTCGTTGACAAGGATGTAATCCTCAAGGCTGTTCGAATACTTCAGGATTCAGGCCTTGATGTTACTCTTGGAGAACATGTCTTCCGCAAGAGCGGTTGTTTTGCGGGCACTGACAATGAAAGGTTTTCTGACCTTCAAAAGGCTACCGATGATCCTGCTATCAGGGCGGTGTTTTGTTCCAGGGGCGGTTACGGAGTTTCGCGCATCATTGACAGGGTTGATTTTAAAGCTCTCAAAAAGAACCCTAAATGGTACGTAGGGTTCAGTGACATCACTGTTTTGCATCTCTGGCTTAACAGGCTTTGCGGTATTGTATCGCTTCATGCTGAGATGCCCCTTAACTATTCAAATGCCAAGAAGAGTCCTGAGAGCTTCTCTAGTATGATAAACGCGCTGAAGGGCAAGCCTGAGACAATAAAGTGGAAGAGCTCCCATGAGGCTGCCTTTGAAGTCCGCGGGCCCGTTACAGGCGGAAACCTCTCTCTTATATACAGCCTTACAGGTACACCGGCGGAGCCTGATACTGACGGTTCTATTCTGTTTATTGAGGAGGTGGGAGAATACTACTATCATCTTGACCGCATGCTGACGTCACTGCGCCTTACGGGAAGACTGAAGAACCTTGCAGCCCTGATAGTAGGCGGGATGGAAAAGATGGAACAGGGTAATGTCAGGTATAACAAGAGTACTGAGGAGATCATCCTTGACATCGTTGGCCATTACAATTATCCGATTCTGTTTAATTTTCCTTCAGGGCATATTTGTGACAACCGGGCTATCTATCTGGGAAGGGAGGCAGTTGTCATTCAGAAAGGGATAGAAGCATCTCTGACCTATCTGTAGCTGTTTTAAAATGCGGCAAGCAGCAGGTTGATATCTTTTGAGAGGATTCCGAACTTCTGGCCCAGGGGTTCATTGGTGAGGATACCGTTAAAGAGATAAACGCCGTTTCTCAGGCCGTTGTTGAATTTCAGCATTGGTGTTATTCCTCCGGCATCAGCAATATCCTGTATCAGGGGTCTGAATACGTTGCTAAGGGCTATGGATGCTGTGCGCGGCACCCGTGAGGGCAGGTTCCATGCTGAAAAGTGTATTACTCCGTGCTTTTCATATAACGGGTCTTTCAGTGCGCGGCACTCTGTTGTCTCCACGCATCCGCCGCTGGAGACGCTCAGGTCTATTATCACCGATCCCAGCTTCATCCCCTTTACCATCTCTTCAGTAACATAAAACCATGGCCTGACATCCTCAACAGCAAGGGCTCCTATAAGCACATCGGTAGATTTGAGAGCTTTCTGAAGTACCTGCGGATGGAAGGTGGAGGTGTAGAGCCTTTGCCCCATGAGGTTCTGAAAGTTACGAAGACGGTGTACCGAGTTGTCAAAGACTCTTACAATAGCTCCCAGGCCCAGGGCTGCCCTGGCAGCATGCTCACCGGCGGTATTGGCACCGATTATCACAACCTCCGTGGGGGTGACTCCGGTAACACCGCCAAGCATTACTCCCTTGCCTCCGGTGGTGCTGCTCAGGAATTCAGACGCCAGCAGCACAGAAGTGATGCCGGTTATCTCACTCATGGACTCTACCACCGGCAGTATCCCGTCACTGTCTTTTATCTTTTCACTTGCCAGGGCAGTCACCCGTTTGCGCATCATTGATGAGAGCGTCTCCTCATTCATCATCGGCACATTCATGAATGAGATGACAACCTGGTTGCCCTTCAGCAGTTCCGTCTCTTTTTCATCGAAAGGAGCTGTCTTGATTATCAGGTCAGACTCATAGACCTTATTTACAGCGTCAGTAATCACAGCGCCGTTCTCACTGTATTTATTGTCACTGTAGCTTGATCCCTGCCCCGCATTTCGTTCAACGAAGACCTCATGCCCTGCATCAGTCAGCAGCTTGACAGCTTCGGGAGTCAATGATACCCGTCTTTCATTGTCACGTATGTCACGCGGCATTCCTATTGACATCTGCCTTCTGCTGACAGTCTTTTCAAGTTGCTCTTCACGAGGCATGAACGCACTCTTTGCCGACTCAACCATCTGAATAGTTCTTAGGGTTAGATATAAATGGATAAAACACCTGATCAAATTTAAGATTTAAATCGGAGAGTAAGGAAAGTGTCAGATAAGATTCTCTGTAAAAACGGGGTCAGGGATTCTTCAGCGGGTTTCAATAATCCGTGAATTGTCAGCCATAACCGTGATATATACCTTTATTGTCTCAGGAGGAAGTAAAGGCTCTATCTTTTCAGGCCACTCCATGAAACAGGGAGAGAGAGTGTCAAAATACTCCTCAATGCCGAAGTCCAGGACCTCTGTCAGGTTTTTGATCCTGTAAAAATCAAAATGGAAAACTGTAAGATCATCCTGGCGGTTATATTCATTCACAAGAGTAAATGTAGGGCTGGTAACAGTGTCAGTAACGCCCAGCTCCCTGCAGATTGCTTTAATGAATGTGGTTTTTCCGGACCCCATCTCACCGTAGAATGCAAAGATATGATGTCCTTCATTCGCTGTGAGAAAGCGAAGGGCAGCATCCTTTAAACGGCTTTTGTCAGAAACAACAATCTTCATGCAGCGAAAATATTCATTATACAGGTTCAAGATACACCAGGGGCAGCATCATTTCGTGCATTGATATTCCGCCGTGCTGAAGCGAATCTTTGTAATAGGTTACCACCTGGTTGAAATTATTGGGATAGACCAGGAAGTCATTTTCCCGGGCGAAGATGTATCGTGATGAAATGTTAGTCATCGGGAGGCCTGCATTTTCCGGATTGGTAATCTCGAAGACCTCTTTCGGGTTATAATCGAGATTTCTGCCAGTTTTGTAACGCAGGTTCATTGATGTCTGTCTGTCACCTACCACTTTCACAGGCCTGTTCACGCTTATTGACCCGTGGTCAGTGGTGAAGACAAAACGGGCACCTTTGGAGGCAGCCTGTTTCAGCAGCTCGAAAAGGGGAGAATGAATAAACCAGGTATGGGTAAGGGTGAGCCATGAAGCTTCATCACCTGTCATTTCGCGTATGAGGTCTACCTCTGTACGTGCATGGCTCAGCATATCAACGAAATTATATACAAGGATGTTAAGATCGTTTGTGAGAAGCTGGGGCAGTTTGTCATTCACGGCCTTGCCTGCAGCTTCGGTGCCGATCTTGTTGTATGACCACTTTATGTTTATCCCTTCACGCTGTAATTGCCTGGCAAACAGTTTATCCTCGAACAGGTTCTTGCCCTCATCTTCATGGTCCTTGATCCAGTATTCGGGAGTGGAGTTGTTGATTGCAACGGGCATGAGCCCTGCGAAGAGGGCATTTCTTGAGTATTGCGTGGCAGTGGGCAGGATACTCATATATAACTCTTCAGTGACAGTGCGAAGCATAGGAGCGAGATCACCCGCCATTGTTTGCCACTGATCGAGCCTCATATTGTCAATAATGATACAAAAGAGAGGAGAGTCCTTCCGGATGAGAGGGAAGACCCGTTTTGACATTACAGCCGGGGAGAGCAGCGGCTTCTGTGTGGCAGAGGGGGAAAGCCAGTTAAGATAATTTTTCTCTACAAAGCGCCCGAATGCCCTGTTTGCATCATAATCCTGCATCCGGAGAACATCCCTCATGCCGGTATCAGATGACCTTGTCAGTTCAATCTGCCAGAAGACAAGCTTCCTGTAAAGGTCACTCCACTGTCCGAAGTCACGCGCAGCAGATATCATCTCTGCAATCGGACCGAATTCGCCCCTGAAAACTGAAGTAGTCTGTTTTGACACAATAGTGTCAACATCAAGGATCTTTTTAAGAGAGAGAAGTATCTGTTGCGGTTTTACCGGTTTAATAAGATAATCGGCTATCTGTGAGCCTATGGCCGCCTCCATTATCTCTTCCTCCTCACTTTTGGTGATCATGACAACAGGAATGGACGGCCTTAACTCCTTGATGCGTCGCAGGGTCTCTATGCCGCTGAGACCGGGCATGTGCTCATCAAGAAAGATAATGTCATAGGGTTTTTCCTGGACCATCATTATTGCGTCAGTTCCCCCGGGGCAGGTATCAGTCTCATAACCTTTCTCCTTCAGGAACATGATATGAGACCTGAGAACACCTATCTCATCGTCAACCCATAGTATTCTTATCTGTCGCATGTCAATGCAATGGATCACCTTGACGGTGAATATGTCTTATTATAGAAGATCCTGTAACGTTCAATGTTCCTGTCATCCTTGAATTTTAAAAGGTTGTCACGGCTGATGACAAAGACTGAAAGGTTTGCTTCAGTGGCTCCCCTGATCTCCTTCATCGGATCAAAGATTTTGAGATAAGCCGTTGCTTCGGCCGGAGAATCGAATGTTCCAACAGTGATCATCAGGAAATCAGAATTCATGGTTGTCCCTTCGCTTCTGTAATTGTAATTACTGAAGTTGTCAAGGTTGAAGTTGATAATGTC
>JAQBHM010000009.1:0-2834 GCA_032127795.1 Bacteroidales bacterium
TCTCAGTCTGTGGGAGAGAGAATCTGCGTCTCCGTCCTGCAACTCCCTGTTGCCAGTCCGTCAGCCAGCTCCTGTTCGTGGCAGTCGTCAGGATGGCCAACAGCCCGGATGATTGGCGTGGGGCCGTGAGCTTTCCCGGCACTATTGTGTCGTGAGCGGTTGTTTGTATCACGACAAAGGAATAAGGAATAAATATTCGTAGTTTTGCCTGTAACGAACGATCTTATTTATTTCTATGCAAACAGCAGTCATCACCGGCGGTACCAGGGGCATAGGAGCAGCACTGGTAAAGGCTTTCCTGCAGAGCGGGTGGAACGTAGCCTATTCCGGCACAACAGAGACGACAGTGGAGAAGTCATTGCTCTCACTTGCCGGGCAGTTCGATGAAGGAAGCTATGCCGCTTTCAGATGTGATGTAATCTCAAAAGAAGATCTTATCAGCCTGTGGAACAGTGCTATCAAGACCTTTGGCAGGGTAGATATCTGGGTGAACAATGCAGGCACTGCAAATGACCAGGCTGAGTTCCACAAGATAGACCCCGGGATCTTCACAAGAATTATTGACACCAATGTCAAGGGGCTGATGCTGGCCACCCATGTAGCCTATAACAGGATGCTTGACCAGGGTTTTGGGGCCATTTACAATATGGAGGGACTGGGAAGCGACGGAAGGACTATACCTGGCATGACACCCTATGGCACCTCCAAGAGAGCCGTCAGGTACTTCACCGATGCCTTTGCAGCAGAGGTGAAAAACGGTCCTGTTATTGTCGGTACCCTCAGCCCCGGAATGGTACTGACCGATCTGACAATAGGCCCGCTCAAAAGGGATCCGGCCAACAGCGCACAGGTCACCAGGATCTACAATATACTGGCAAATGAGCCCGACACCGTGGCTCCCTTTCTTGTCCGGAAGATGATTGAGAACCGTAAGAACGGCGCGAAGATATCATGGCTTTCAACAGCTAAGGTTATATGCAGGTTCCTCTTAGCCCCGTTCTCTAAAAGAGATATCGTTAGCAAGTATCTTCAATAATAAAAGAGTGCAGTTGCATCTGCCTGTGATTTACTTCCTCAGATTCAAACATCACAATATCAGCTCGTTTATGGCATCCCGGATCTTTTTGTCTGATTCTTTTCCATAACCTGTAAATTCTTTTCTTATCACTCTGTCTGCGTCAAGGATAAGAAATACGGGTATCGAACTGATATTGTAACTATTGGTCACACCTTCTGTAGACATTAAAAATTTGTAACTGATATCATTTTTGTCCCGGTACTTTTTAAGTACCGTTGAGTTTTTTGTAAAACCTTCAATACTTACAAAATCAAAGTCATCGTTGCTGTATTCTGATGCCAGTTGATTCAAAAATGGAATTGACTCAAAACAATGTCCGCAATTAACACTTGTAAACTGAATCATAAGGACCTTGCTGTTTAATGCAGCCAGGGCAACAGATTTGCCGTCGGAATCTGTCAGGGTCCAGTCGGGAGCTACTTTACCAAGCAGTTCATATATAGCCGGTCTTTGATTATCCTTAGTCAGAAGCGTGAAGTCAGCAGGGAAATATTCTGACGCAATCAAATCTTCAATTCTGATCGTATTAAGCTTTAAATTACTGATGACCTCATTGCTTGAATTATGAGGCATCTCTCTTATGATCCGGTATGGCAGGTCATTTGATTTATCTACCCAGATTTCATACCTGGATATTTCCCCGATCTTTGAACCTATAGGGGTTTCATAGACAGGCAGTTTCCCGACAAATTCAACAACATGATCAAAAACAGTAATATCAAACAGAACGGAATCGCCAAAATCCTGTGTGTCGATCATTATGCTATCCTTTGTCTCAAGAGCAAACTGAATAATGCTCTTTGCTTTTGTAATAAAAGGAGGCATTACAACTCTGTACGGCCAGGGATTATTCTGAAAATCATCTGTCTCATACGTTCTTTTATCCCAGTTCACCCTGGACCTTGTCCTGCCGTCATAACAATACTCCATTTTAGTTGTGTCTGATTGCATGAGTTTTACAAAACTGGCACCAACGGAAGTGTCAGACAGATTGATGTACTCCTTGAAATAGCTGTGTTGAACAGCATATGGAGTGCTGTCTCCGGGAGAATAAGCAGATACTGTTGCATAGTATGTCGCAGATCTGATTTGTTCCAGGTTGGCTAAAACTTTACGCAGGTAGGCATCTTTATCGCCGGTGGAGGTACAACTGCTCATTAGAATGAACGAAATCATTAAGATGAACATCAGAAGGGCAGAGTTTTTTTTCATAGTGTTAACGGTTCAATGGTTGCACAATTTATCATTTTTCCGGATCATATGACCGGAGTTCGAGATGAGGATGAATTTACCAAATTAAATTGGATTTATTACCTCAATCCATTCTTCCATCTTAATGTTATTGTTTTTATATCCCATGGTTTATGATGCCCCGCCTATGGGCTTCTGCACTTAGATATCAGGGAGTGAAAAGATGGGCAACCCTTATCAGGTTCATTCTGATTGAGCTCTCCGGTGATATTGCTAACAGAAGGTAACCCAACGACTATTTATTTTCTGAAATACCCAGGGTCTGATCATCCATTTTCTGCGCTATCCGTACCGGCGAAACGGAGTCAGAAGGTACCCTGCTGTCAGGCAGTGTATTGAACCAGGTCTCAACAAGCGCAGTACTGTGATCCTGGTACTCATTGATCATGTAAGTGACAGAGTCGCTGTTCTCAACCTGGTAAACCCATGCCTGGATCTTCCCGCTGGTGGTAAGGGCTCTTCTGAGATACAGCCTCTCACCCGGCGTGAAAGAACACTCTTTACT
>JAQBHM010000010.1:0-6279 GCA_032127795.1 Bacteroidales bacterium
AGTCTGAGGTCTGAAGTCTGAGATCTGAGGTTATTCGCCGATGATCTTCACGAGCACCCTCTTGCGCCTCATACCGTCATATTCGCCGTAGAAGATCTGTTCCCACGGACCGAAATCAAGTCTGCCACCAGTGACGGCAGCCACCACCTCACGCCCCATCAGCTGACGCTTCATATGGGCATCAGCATTATCTTCAAAACCATTATGGCGGTACTGCGAATGTGGTTTTTCTGGGGCCAGCTTCTCAAGCCATACTTCGAAATCATGGTGCAGGCCACCCTCGTCGTCATTAATAAATACTGAGGAGGTGATATGCATTGCATTCACCAGGCAGAGACCTTCCGTGATGCCACTTTCGGCAATGCAGTGCTCTACCTGCCTTGTAATATTCAGGTAATCACGTCTGTGTTCGGTCTCAAACCACAACTCTTTGCGGAATGATTTCATATTTTCGATTTTAAAGGTTCATCTCACTGATGATATTTTCTATTCTGTCATTAAGAGATTCCCAGACAGTTTCGAAATCAGCAGTTTTCTCGAGAGTGGTATGAGCGCTGAAATAGAATTTAATTTTGGGCTCGGTGCCGGAAGGTCTTACTGATATCTTGGTGCCGTCAGCAAGAAAGAACTGGAGCACATTTGATTTCTGCAGGTGCAAAGGACTCTTTTTCCCGGTGAGCATATCAGTGGACGTACGTTGAAGATAATCGTCAGTTTTCACAACTCTGCTGCCTGCAATCTGAGCGGGAGGATTGTTTCTGAAGTCTTCCATCATCTTTTTTATCTCCCCGGCGCCTTCTGCGCCTTTTCTTACCACGTTCACCAGTTTTTCCCTGTAGAGGCCATACTCCAGATAGATATCCAGGAGCAGGTCCCACAATGACTTCCCGTGATCAACAGCCCATGCTGCCGTCTCTGCTATCAGGGCACATGATGCCACTCCGTCCTTATCACGCACATAATCGCCGGGCAGGTACCCGAAGCTCTCTTCGCCGCCGCCGATATATTTTTTCTTTCCTTCGAGCTCTCTTATCAGCTCAGCAAAGAATTTGAATCCGGTGAGTACATTGAAACATTCCACCCCGTTTTTCTCCGCGATGCTGTCCATCAGGTCCGATGTAACTATAGTGCTGATAATGTATTCATTTCCCTTTAACTGTCCTCTCTTTTTCTTCTGAGAGATGATATACCATGTGAGCAATGCCCCGGTTTGGTTTCCGTTGAGGAGGACGAACTCGCCTGACGGTTTTCTTATTGCTATCCCCAGCCTGTCAGCATCAGGATCTGTAGCCATGACAAGGTCTGCACCTTTTTCTTTTGCCAGGTCAATGGCCATTGAGAGGGCTGCAGGCTCTTCAGGGTTAGGTGAATGAAGAGTGGGAAAATTGCCGTCGGTAACACACTGTTCCTTCACGGTGTGCACATTTGTGAACCCGTACATTGACAACGCAGCAGGGACCATTTTATATCCGGTACCATGAAGCGGAGTATAAACGATACCTATATCGCTGTTTCTTTTGATTATCTCCGGATTAATACTCAGGGCTTTTACTTCGGCAAGGAATTTTTCATCCGTTTCCTCTCCCAGGGTGATTATCCTGGAGGGGTCACCGCCCGTCATGATCTCACTTACAGATTTGATTTTGCGCACCTCCTCGATTATACCTCTGTCATGTGGTTCGACAACCTGTCCGCCGTCATTCCACGACACTTTGTAGCCATTGTATTCCTTAGGATTATGTGATGCTGTAATGATGATTCCTGCATCGCAGTTGTAAAGCCTGACTGCAAATGATAATTCCGGCGTAGGTCTGAGGGACTCAAAAAGAAATGCGGTAAAGCCATTGGCAGTAAAGATATCAGCAGCAACAGAGGCAAAGTAACTGCTGTTATTACGGCAGTCATAGGCAATGGCAACCTTTATAGACGACCGGCTGTCAGCCTGCCTGATGAGATAGTTGGAGAGGCCCTGGGTGGCCATGCCCAGGGTGTACCTGTTCATCCTGTTTGTTCCCGCTCCCATTATCCCTCTCAGCCCGCCGGTACCAAATTCGAGGTCCTGGTAAAAAGCATCAACCAGACCACTGGCATCATTATCGAGCAAATTCTGCACTTCGGAGCGTGTCGTTTCATCAAACTCTTTTCCGAGCCACAGAGTAGCTCTCTTCCGGATCTCATCCATATTTGTCATAACCTGTTAATTTTAGATATGCATTTATTCAGGCTGACCCTCCAGTGAGGGATAGTAATATTGTATGTTTCTTTTATCTTGGTTTTGTCCAGAACACTGAATGCCGGGCGCTTCACCACCGAAGGGTAGGCTGAGCTGCGCACTGCATTAACCCGGCATTCTGATCCTGCCGCGGCAACTATCTCCGTGGCCAGGTCAAACCAGCTGCAGTGCCCCTCATCGGCATAATTGAAAATGCCCGGGACAAAGTTATGCCTGTTCTGTATTGTGCCGCTGATTATCTCCATTATTACAGCTGCAAGATCAGCCGCATAAGTGGGGGAGCCTGTCTGATCGGCAACAACATTTATGCTCTGCGATGACCCTGCCTTGCTGAGAATTGTCCTGACGAAATTCTTCCCGTAGGATGAATAGAGCCACGAAGTACGGATGACCATAGCTCGCGGACAGGCAAGAGCTGCAGCCTCACCGGCAAGCTTGCTGCGTCCGTAGGATGATGTGGGAGAGATCATATCATCTTCTGTGTAGGGACGTGGTGAGTTGCCGTCAAATACATAATCGGTGGAGATATGTATCAGCCGGCATTCTGTTCCGCTGATAGCGTTCACAACGTTCTCCACTCCTTTGCCGTTCACAAGCGTGGCCAGTGCCTCCTCATCTTCAGCCTTATCCACAGCAGTATATGCAGCGCAGTTGATTATCCATGAAGGGGCAGATTCCCTGATGAATGCCCCTGCAGCTACGGCATCAGTGATATCCATCTCCGGGGTATCAGTAAAGATGAAACTGTAACCGCTGAATTTTGCCGATAGCTCTTTCAGTTCGCTGCCCAGCTGCCCCGCTGATCCCGTTATTAGTATACCTGTCATCCCCTGTAATGAAAATTAGTGATGATATCTCTAAAGAGAGGCTGTTTCATATCTTTAGCACTTATTATCTCTTTGCCCTTTTCAATCATCCAGTCAATCCCCAGGGACGGATCACTGACGTTAATGCCCCTCTCATGATCAACTGAATAATAGTTGTCACATTTATAGAGGACTATTGCTTTTTCGCTGAGGACTGAGAAGCCGTGTGCAAATCCCTTTGGAATGAAGAATTGTCTTTTGGCATCAGAGTCTATCTTCAGACCGTAAAACTGTCCGAATGTTGGTGAGCCTAACCGGATATCAAGAGCCACATCATAAATTTCGCCCTGGATCACTCTGATAAGTTTAGCCTGGGCAAAGGGCCCCTCCTGGAAATGGAGTCCGCGAATCACTCCCCTTGAGGAGCTTGACTCATTATCCTGAACCGGCAGATAGTCAATGCCCGATTCATGAAACTTCCTGATATTGTAACTCTCAAAGAAATAACCTCTTTCATCAGGGAAAGTAGTGGGCTCAATAATCAGCAAGCCGGGCAGTTCAGTCTTAATTACTTTCATAAAAAATGGTTATTCATTCGCCACTTTAAGGATATACTGACCGTACTGGCTTTTGGCAATTGGTTTGCCCAGGTCAATCAGCTGTTCCCTGGTGATATATCCGTTTTTATAAGCTATTTCTTCGATACAGGAAGCGCTTAATCCCTGGCGTTGTTCAAGGGTAGCGATGAAGTTTGAAGCCTGGAGCAGGCTGTCAAAAGTGCCGGTATCAAGCCAGGCCATCCCGCGTCCGAGCAGTTTCACCTGTAGCAGGCCTTCATCAAGATAAAGCCTGTTAAGGTCAGTGATCTCCAGTTCTCCCCGCGGTGAAGGCTTGAGGCTGCGGGCTCTCCGCGCCACCGAGTTATCATAGAAATAGAGCCCTGTCACTGCGAAGTTAGACTTAGGTTTCAGAGGCTTTTCTTCGAGACTTACGGCACGTCTGTTGGCGTCAAACTCTACCACGCCGTATCTTTCGGGGTCATTCACTGAATACCCGAAGACCAGGGCACCTTCCTGAATCGCAGCAGCTTCCCTGAGAGTGCCTCCGAATCCCTGACCGTAGAAAATATTGTCACCCAGGATCATGCAAACATTGTCAGAGCCAATGAAATCCTCGCCTATGATAAATGCCTGTGCCAGGCCGTCAGGAGAAGGCTGTTCGCGGTATGAGAACTGCATGCCCAGCCTGCTTCCGTCGCCGAGCAGGGAACGGAAACTAGGGAGATCGCGCGGTGTGGAGATGACAAGGACCTCTCGTATGCCGGCAAGCATGAGTGCTGAGAGAGGATAATAGATCATCGGCTTGTCATAAACAGGCAGCAGTTGCTTTGATACTGCTTCCGTAATTGGGTGAAGACGAGTTCCGGCTCCTCCGGCGAGAATGATTCCTTTCATATTGTATTTCTTTTCGTGGTAGCTATCTTCTTCCTATGCCGTAATATACAAAACCCATTCGTCTGAGTTCGCCGGGGTCATATATATTTCTTCCGTCAAATATTACCTTGTGCTTCAGTTTCCTGCTTATATCCTCCCAGTCCGGAAGTCTGAATTCAGACCATTCGGTCAGTAGCAGGAGAGCATCTGCATTTTCGGCGGCAAGGTAAGGGTCAGTGGCATATGTAATGGCCTCGCCGAGTTTGGCTTTCACCTCAGGGATACCCGCAGGGTCATAAGCCTTTATGTTTGCGCCGGCATTAAGGAGCATTGAGATGATTACCATTGCAGGAGATTCACGTGTATCATCGGTCTGGGGCTTGAATGTAAGACCCCAGACTGCAAAGGTCCTGTCTTTCAGATCATTGTCAAAATGCTTGCTGATCTTTGAGAAGAGTAGCTTTTTCTGAGTCTCATTTGTGAGATCTACTGCTTTTATGACATTCATTGAGTATCCCTTCTCTTCAGCGGTTCGAATCAGGGCTTTAGTATCCTTGGGGAAGCAGGACCCTCCATAGCCGACGCCGGGGTAAAGAAATTTGTTCCCGATGCGGCTGTCGCTGCCAATACCTTTTCTGACAAGGTTGACGTCGGCTCCGAGAATGTCGCACAGATTCGCTATTTCGTTAATAAAGCTTATGCGTGTTGCCAGCATAGCATTGGCGGCATACTTTGTAAGCTCTGATGAGGAAATGTCCATGAAAAGTATGGGGTGCTGGTTAAGGATGAACGGTTTGTACAGCTTGCGCATTATCTCTTCTGCATCATCAGAGTCAACGCCGATCACAATCCTTTCAGGCCTGAGGAAATCTTCTATGGCGTCACCTTCTTTAAGAAACTCCGGGTTTGAGGCAACATCGAAATCTATCTTTTTATTCCTTTTTGTCAACTCTTCCTGCACAGCTTTTCTGACAAGTTCTGAAGAGCCGACAGGAACTGTACTTTTGGTTACAATCACCAGGTAGTCTTTCATCACACGTCCTATTTCATGTGCTACGTCAAGGACATGGCTCAGGTCAGCGCTGCCATCCTCTCCGGGGGGTGTGCCGACGGTAATGAAGACGACCTCACATTTGTCAAGAGCTTCGGCAACATCAGTGGTAAAAAAAAGACGTCCTTTTTCAGCATTGCGGCGGATCATGGTCTCAAGCCCCGGCTCATATATAGGGGGTTTCGCAATTCGCAGAAGGGAGATCTTCTCCCTGTCAATATCAACGCAGGTGACTGTCACACCCGTCTCAGCAAAACATGTACCTGTCACCAGCCCTACGTACCCTATACCAACTACCGCAATCCTCATATTCTATCAAATTTCTTATGTAATTCAGAAAGCAAAATTAGAAAAATCTCGCAATCATTGGAGTTTCATATCAACAGAGGCTAATGTTAAATCTTACTGGTTGAAAATCTGCTGTTTGTTGGATTTGGAAATAAAATATTTACTATCTTTGCAGGCAATTTTTTAACAACATAAAGTCTAACTTATTAATTGACAATTATTTCAAACATGAGTGAAAAAGATGATAAGGTCGTCAGCAAAGCTGAGGAAGGCCTTAAAGAAGAAGCCGTTGAAGCGGTGAATGAAGTTAAAAGCGAGTCTGCTGAAGAAGTTCTGGCAGAGTCTGCTGAAGAAGTTGTAGCAGAAACTGCTGAAGAAACAGTTGAAGAAACAGTTGAAGAGCCAGTTCTGGAAGCAGCTGAGGAAGTTGTAGCAGAAACAGCCGAAGAGATTGTGGCAGAAGCACCT
>JAQBHM010000011.1:0-3998 GCA_032127795.1 Bacteroidales bacterium
AACTGCGACTGCTATTTTAAAAGAAGATTTTAAACCAGCCCTGTAAAACCCATAAAGGCAAGCGCCAGTATCCCTGCCGCAACAAGGGAGATCGGCACACCCTTCATTCCTTTAGGGATATTAACAAGCTCCATCTGCTCCCTGAGCCCGGCGAGAATCACCAGAGCAAGACCAAATCCTATTGCCGTGGCAGCACCGTAGATGATCCCGGTGACGAGGTTGTAATCTTTCTGAATGACAAGAATAGCAACACCAAGCACTGCACAGTTAGTTGTTATCAGCGGCAGGAAGATGCCCAGAGCCTGGTAAAGCGGCTGACTGATCTTTTTGAGGATGATCTCAACCATCTGTACCAGAGATGCAATCACCAGGATGAATGTGATTGTCTGCATAAAGGCAATTCCCAACGGTAACAGTATATAGGTGTAAATCAGGTAGGTGACCATTGTTGCCAGCACCATTACAAAAGTCACAGCACCGGACATCCCGAGAGCCGTGCTTACCTTATTCGAAACACCAAGAAAGGGGCAGACCCCAAGAAACTGGGCAAGAACTATGTTGTTGACCAGTATTGCAGAAATTATCAGTAAAATGTATTCCATATCCCTTTCCTCCCTATGCTTTATTAATCCTGTAGGTGATAGCTATCAGATATCCCAGTGCAATAAAGGCCCCCGGCGCCAGAACGAAGACCAGAATACCGTCTCCTTCAATGAACTTGTAACCCATTATAGATCCGCTTCCGAGTATCTCCCTGACAGCCCCCAGTACGCCAAGAGCCATTGTGAATCCGAGTCCCATACCGGCCCCGTCAACGAATGACGACCAAACCGTATTCTTGCTTGCAAAAGCCTCAGCACGTCCGAGTACAATGCAGTTTACAACTATAAGCGGGATGAATATCCCCAGTGTCTCATACAACGCCGGCACATATGCCTGCATCACAAGGTCTACAATAGTGACGAAGGTGGCAATGACAACAATGAATGCAGGAATGCGCACCTTGTCAGGAATTAAATTCTTGATAAGGGCAATGAAGAGATTTGACCCTATAAGCACAAAGGTGGTTGCCAGCCCCATGCCAAGCCCGTTCATGGCTGAGGATGTAGTTGCCAGGGCAGGGCAGGTGCCAAGCACCAGCACCAGCAGCGGGTTCTCCTTCAGGAATCCCTTTGTAAAATTTTTCATCTGGCTCATTTCAGACCTCCTTTTTCAAATGCATTGTAAGCTCTCTGCACACCGTCACAGAAAGCCCTGGAACTAATGGTGGCGGCAGTAATAGCATCAACAGGACCACCGTCTTTCTTAACCTTAAGAGCGAAAACAGTAGGGTCCTTACCCTTAAACTGGTCCTTGAACTCAGGCTTGTCAGCCGTGCCTTCAGGAACCATCTTTGTACCCAGTCCCGGCGTCTCTTTCTGCTCCAGGACATTGATGTTGTATATCGTGCCGTCAGGCCTGAAACCTACCATAAAACCAATGTGACCGCTGAAACCCTTTTTCGTGTAAGACCTGATGGCGTAACCAACCAGCTCCTCTCCGTTGCGGGCTGGATAAACCTCCAGACTGTCACCCTCACCAGTGGGAACCATGAACATCTCATCATTAGGATTATTGTTAAACTCCGGCACTACCATCTTAATGGCGTTGAGCTTTTTATTCAGCTTTGATAACTCAATGGGCTCCTTAGTAAACTCATAGACATATCCCAGGGCTGCCGAAGCACCGAGAGAAACCATGGTGAGTGAAAGCACCATATTCTTAAGGTTAGATTGCAGCTTAGCCATTCTTCACCTCCTCTCCGAACCTGCGCGGCTTGATATACATGTTGATCAACGGCACAAAGGCATTCATTATCAGTATGGCGAAGGAGACACCCTCAGGATATGCCCCCCAGGTGCGTATCAGAATAGTAATTACCCCTATGCCGATGCCATAGATAATCATTCCTTTGGGAGTCATCGGCGAGGTAACATAATCGGTTGCCATGAAGAAAGCCCCCAGCATCACACCCCCCGTGAGGAGATGGAATACCGGATCAGCAAATTTTGAAGGGTCAGCCATCCAGAGAATACCTGTAAACAGAGCAACAGTCAGGAGTATGGTGAGAGGAATATGCCATGTTATCACCTTCTTCCATATAAGGTAAATACCTCCCAGGAGAAGCGCTCCGGCGGCAACCTCACCCATTGATCCTCCCATGTACCCGTAGAACATCTGCATGTGAGAGGGGATCTTATCCATCAGGGCCGATACAGCCTCGCCGTTCTTGACACCCTCACTGAGAAGTCCCAGCGGTGTTGCACCAGTCACTGCATCAGCATAACCTGTCTTGAATCCCGAAGGAACAGGCCAGCTTGTCATCTGCACCGGGAAGGAAATAAGCAGGAATACCCTCCCGACCAGTGCAGGGTTGAACGGATTGTTGCCAAGCCCCCCGAAGGTCATCTTGGCAATGCCGATGGAGACAACGGCACCAATGATAATGATGAATACCGGAAGGTTTGACGGCACATTGAATGCCAGCAGCAGTCCTGTGACAATGGCAGAACCATCAGAGACGGAGGGTTTTACCTTCAGTATAAATTTCTGCATGAGGTATTCCACTGCAACACATGACAGCACCGAGGTGAGTGTCACGATGATGGCTCCCGTACCGAAATAATACACTGACGCTGCCAGGGCAGGCAGGAGGGCTATCACCACCCCGTACATCAGCTTTCGCGTGGTCTCACTGCTGTGCTGGTGCGGCGAGGGCGATACATTAAGCAAATTGTTCATATTGTGATCTTACTATTTCGTAACTCGTTCACGTGCCATCCGTATGACCGTGGCCTTTCCAAGCCTGATATAATCAAGCAGCGGTCTCTTTGCAGGACAGGTATAAGCGCAGGCCCCGCATTCCATGCAATCAGTGATCTTCTCAGCCTCGGCCCTTTCATACATTGCCTTCTCTGACACTACCGCCAGCAGCCAGGGCTCAAGACCCATGGCACATACCGAGGAGCATTTGCCGCACCGTATGCAGGGCAGGACCTCTTCGCGGTGCGATTCTTCTTCCGGGAAGAGGATGATGCCCGAAGTTCCCTTTGTCACCGGTACTTCAGTCATTGCCAGCGCTTTGCCCATCATGGGCCCGCCGTTGACTACCTTACCTGTGTCATCAGGCATGCCTCCGGCAGCTTCAATCAGTTTAGATACCGGAGTCCCGATTCTTACCAGGAAATTCCCCGGCTCTTTGACAGATTTTCCCGTGACTGTCACAACCCTCTCAATAAGAGGCTTATTCTTCTGAACAGCCTCATACACCGCAAAGGCTGTGCCTACATTCTGTACCACAATGCCCACATCAAGAGGAAGACCTCCTGATGGAACCTCGCGACCGGTACATGATTTTATGAGCTGCTTCTCACCTCCCTGCGGATACTTGACCCTGAGAGGCTGGACAGTTATTCCTGCGTACTCTTTTGACAGCAGGGTGAGATGATCAATAGCATCAGGCTTGTTCGCCTCAATACCTATCACTGCCTTTTCAACACCCAGGGCCTTCATCATAATGGTCACACCCGTTAGAACCTCGTCACCCTTCTCAAGCATCAGACGGTGGTCTGAGGTGAGGTAAGGCTCGCACTCCACACCGTTGATGATAATCATATCGCACTTTTTCCCTGCCGGCACCGTCATCTTGATGTGTGTGGGGAAAGTAGCTCCTCCAAGACCCACAAGCCCGCACTCCTTGCATCGCTCTATGATCTGTTCGCGGGAGAGAGTGACATTCCTGTTCAGCCCTGTGCTACGGTCGATACCTTCAATCCACTCATCACCCTCAACATCGATTACAACAGACATCTGCTTGTATCCCGTTGTGTCTGCCACAGGCTCCACCTTGCTTACCTTTCCTGAGACAGTCGAGTGAATATTCGCAGACACAAATCCCTTCGCGGCAGCAATTACCTGCCCTGTTCTGACGGGGTCACCCTTTTCAACCGCCGGCAATG
>JAQBHM010000012.1:0-3600 GCA_032127795.1 Bacteroidales bacterium
TTTGTGGTTTTCTCAGTAATGCCTGACCACATTCTCCCTGACTTGATAAAGGTGACTCTGAAAAAATTCTTGATGCCGGCGTATCTCGCCACAAACCTGTTTACCGGGTGGTTGAAAACTTCCAGGGGGGTTCCCTCCTGGATTATCTTTCCGTTGTGGATCACCCCCACCCTGTTGGCCAGGCTTATAGCCTCATCAAAGTCATGCGTCACATGAATGATTGTCTGCCCGGCGCGGTTCAGACGGCGTAGCATACGGCGTATGCTGTCCTTGAGGCTGGCATCAACGGAAGCCATCGGCTCATCAAGAAGGAGCACACCGGGATTTGTCACCAGCGTACGTGCCAGGGCCACACGCTGCTTCTCCCCCCCGGAGAGAAGCTCCGGCCTGCGGTCAAGAAGATGGGTGATATTCATCTCCCTGGCTTCACGCTCCACCCTGCGGTCAATTTCCTTCCTGTCCAAATGTTTTATAACCAGCGGGTAGGCTATGTTTTCCCTGACGGTATAATGTGGGAAGAGGGCAAAATCCTGGAAGACCAGGCCTATGTTTCTCTCCTGTACCCTTTTTTTTGTTATGTCAGCACCCTCCTGGAATATTCTTCCGCTGTCAGGCTTTGTGAGTCCGCAGATGAGTTCCAGCAGCTGTGTTTTGCCGGCTCCTGACCTGCCCAGCAGGACATAATAATCACCGCGGGATATCTCCAGTGATATATCCCTGAGGGCGAAAGCGCCAAGTCGCAGACACAGTTTCTCAGTCTTCAGCATTGTCTTCCCAGTTAATGAATGAGATACGTCTTTCTGTAGCCAGGAACCTGAAGAAAACGAAGAAGAACAGGGCGACAAGGATAAAGATTATTGATGCCGGGCGGGCATAGTTGATGCCATATGAGTTAAAGCGGTCATAGATGAGTACCGGGGCTATCATAGGGTGATAGGCAATTATGACCACGGCACCGAACTCACTCATGCCGCGGGCGAACATCATAATAAATCCTGAGACTATTGATCTCCATGCCAGCGGTGCTGAGATGGTAAAGAAGATACGTGCCGGTGAGGCGCCGAGAGTAAGTGCGGCTTTCTCTATCCTCTCAGGCACGGCTGCGAAGCCGTCGCGGGCAGCATTGATAAGGAAGGGCAGGCTGACAAAAGCCATGGCCAGGGCTATGCCGGCAGCATTGTTGACAAGCATGATGCCGGCCTTCTGGGCTACTCCTCCCAGCAGCCCCTCGCGCGAGATGAACCCCAGGAGAGCAATGCCGGCGGCGGTATGTGGCAACACTACAGGCAGATCAATGATCCCCTGTACCACCTTCTTGAAAGGGAAACTCTTGCGGGCCATGACCCATGCCAGGGGCACGGCGCCAACAGCAAAGAAAAGAGTAGCCGAGAAGGCAATGGCAAGAGTGAGCCATATGCTTCGCTGCACCTCGGGATCTACAGCAGTTTTAAAGATCTCCCCGAAAGATGAATCTATAAACATCCCTGCCAGCGGGGCAATGATAAAGAGCAGCACCAGCGAGGCCAGAATGATAAAGACCCAGTTGAATATCGAATTTCTCTTCATCCTAGGGCTTTATGTTTATAGTATCAATGATATAAGAGACAAGCTCCTGAGGAACAGCCCCCGATTGATCGGTGACAGCCGGTATCACAGGTTCCTGTCCTGATGCAAGAAAGATAGCCCTTCCCTCTTCACTGAGTAAAAAGGCAAAATATTTTATCGCCAGGGCCTTCTCAGGCGCATTTTCAATGATGGTCCCCGAATAACTTATATAGTCACCGCGGACCTCTGTTCGTTTTCCCGGTTCTGACCCCGGGATCATATATGATGCCCTGACGTATTGGTCCCTGAGGTTAATATCAGAGAGGTTAAGCGAGTCAGGGAGCTCAATGTAGCTGAATCCGTGCTGTATTGCCACTGACTTGTACTGGAACATATAATCAATGACACCAGTCTCAAGCAGAGCAACCAGGTCAACCTCCTTGGGCCTCATATACTTGCGGTCCTTGTTCATCAGTGAGTCAGCCAGCCCCGGTCGGCTATAGTAATCTTCCGACAGCTGTGCAAGAAAGACCGTCCGGTATCCGCAGGGATCGGCATCAGGGTCAGAACGTCCGTAGAAGACATCTTTGCGCAGCAGAATGTCAGGCCAGTTTTCCGCAGTTAGCTCTGAGACATATTTTGATTCCGGCCGGTAGCCAATGACAATCTCATTGGTGGCGAACTTTATATTCCATGAAGCATGGTCAGGAATGAGAATCTTGTCAATTACGAAATAGTCTGCAGAAAGGACAATGTCACAGGGCTTGTTCAGCTCCGTCACCTTGCGCGCACAGACGATGCTCCCTGCCGCTTCTGAGAGTATCCTTATGCCGGGATTTGCTTTTTCGAAAGCCTCATTAAGGTTCTTTACAGGCATCGAGAGCGACCCTGCATGGAAAATAATCAGGTTTTTAGGTTTGAGAGTGTTTCCGCAGCCTGACATGATCAGTGTCAGTACCGCAGCCAGGACTATTAGTCTCTTCATCTTCTGTCAGGTATATCATTGATGCGACCGAAGAATACCTTTGCAATATTCTTCATGGCAATATCTGTCTCATGGTGAAGGCTTCGGTAAGCCCTGAGAAGCTGGATGCCCTCCGGTGAGAGGTTTGTCCTGCCCCCGGCGGCGCCACCACGTCTTCTGTCAACGAGCAGGAATCCCAGGTGCTGCTCCACCTCGCGCATGATGCCCCAGGCTTTCCGGTAACTCATCTCCAGGTTCCGGGCGGCTCCGGTGAGCGACCCCGTCTTCTCTATCTCCTGAAGCAGGCTGAAACCCTCTCCGTTCAGCACAGTATCCTTTCCAACTGACTCGAGCCAGATCTCGTACCTGAGAAAAATATCATAATATGGAGAACCCTTGTGACCGGCCATGGTATAGAGCGTTGTAACAGATTATACTACTTGTAAAGACATTTGTATGCCGAGGCCTCCTCAAGACGGAGGCTGAAATTTGTATCCTTAGGAACCATGAAAGTCTGAAAGGGCTTATAGGTCTTCCACTTTGTCTCTCCCGGCAGGAGCACGGTCATGCTGCCCGAGATTACAGTCATATATTCGACCGTGGATGTTCCGAACTCATATTCACCCGGTGCCATAACGCCCACGGTGGCACGGCCCTCTTCATTCTCAAGTCCCATTGACTTCACATTACCGTCGAAGTATTCATTTACGCTGATCATAAGATGTTTTTTTTATGCAGGGCTAATTTACACTTTTTGCATATCGCTGGCAAGAGGAAAGAGAAGTCGAAAGTCGAAAGTTGAAAGGCGAAAGGCGAACGTCAGGGCTGAGCGTTAATAAAACACCCAGTGGGGGCCGAGCGTTAAGAAATTGCCCGGTGGGCAATTTTAGCGAAGGAGCCAGACTGCAGGGAGGTTAAGTGAATAGGGAATAGTTAATAGTGAAAAGTATAGAGCTGAGAGCATAAAGCATAGAGCGTAGAGCGTAGAGCGTAGAGACGAAGGGACTGAGAGACTTAGCGATTAAGCGACTGGGCGAGGGAGTGAATAGTGAATAGGGAATAGAGGGCCGAGCGTTAAGAAATTGCCCGGT
>JAQBHM010000013.1:0-2528 GCA_032127795.1 Bacteroidales bacterium
GTTTTCATCGTCTCATTCACCATTTATAGCGAACGCTGGTTTTTATCGTCCCCATAATGCCGTCGCACCCATTCCCGGTATTCCCCGCTATTTTGCCAATACTACCTACTATGATGAAAGCAGGTACGACATGACTACCCGTAATATACCTGTTTATACGTCGAATGCCATGTACAGACTGGTGCTATCAAATTATATAGATGCTGCCAGGGTACTGCAGGATCAACCTCTCGCAGGTATCTCACAGACCCAGCGTGATAATCAATTGGCTATCATCGAAATAATGTCAGTATTCGCATGGAGTTATATCTTCGAGAATTTTGGAGATATGCCGTATTCTCAGGCACACAATATTGATTATCCAACCCCTGTCTACGATGACGCCGTAACCGTTTACAAAGATTTGATTAGCCGCCTAGACGTAGCAATGGGTCAGCTGGATGTCACAGTTGGGGGTATGCCGCAAGGATATGACAATATCTGCGGAAGCACTCCGGCAGGGACAGTTCTCTGGTATAAATTTGCAAACACCTTAAAGCTCAGGATGGGCCTGATGCTTTTTGATGTGGATGCCGGTTACTCGAAAACCGTTGCCGAGGCTGCCGCTCCAAACGTTTTTGCTGCTGGTGATGTCATGACGATGAAATGGCTGTCCGATGCTCCAAATGAAAATCAGCAGTTTCTTGACTTTGTTCAAACCGGCCGTGATGATTATGTTGTAGCTTCCAATCTGATTGATGCAATGCAGCCATCTACTCCCAGGCCTGACACAAGTATATTAATTGTTACAGTCACTGATCCGCGTCTTAAATTTTATGCCATCCCTGTAGTTGCCAGTGATCCTCCAGTATATCTGGGTGGCGCACAGGGTCAGTCAAATGGATTTCCGTCATTCTCACATGTGAACCCATTGAACCTGGTGGCGAACAGACCCTGGATCATCAGTGATTACACTGAAGCTGAATTCCTCCTGGCCGAAGCTGTTGAAAGGGGTTTTTCAGTAGGTGGTACTGCTGAGACACATTATAACAATGCAGTTGAATCATCAATCCTTTACTGGGGCGGGACAACTGCAGAAGCAAATGCATATATGGCTCAGCCTTCGGTGGCTTACTCCACAGCCTTCCCGAGCTGGAAACAGAAAATTGGCACCCAGGCATGGCTGGCCTACTGGCTTCGCGGAAATACTCTGTGGAATTCTTACAGGAGACTCGATTATCCGAGATTGTTTGCCCCGCCAGACTATAAGCAGAACATTAACAAAGTGCCTGTACGCCTGTTTTACCCTATTGAGGAACAAACCCTGAATGCTGACAATTATGAAGCCGCCTCGGCTGCAATTGGTGGTGATTCACCATTGACCAGGCTGTTTTTCGACAAAGAGATATACTAAATTATGAATTAAGCCGTCTCAGCATTTTCACTGAGACGGCTTTTTTCTTTTTAAATATCATTTGGTGTATTATCCTCTTTTCAGGTTGGGTAAACAGTTAAAATCATACACCGAACAGTTTATAAAATATATGATTGTGTAAAAAACAAAAAAATGAAACAAACTGCATTGTTATTAGGTTTATTGATGATCGCCTCTGGGTTTTCAACGGCCTATTCGCAGAATATCTGCAAGGTCCTGAAACCCGGGATTGACGGTACATATACCGGAAGCTGTAAACAGGGCCTGGCAGATGGTGGTGGAGTGGCTACCGGAATAGACCAGTACACCGGTGAGTTTAAAAAAGGCCTGCCTAATGGAAAAGGCACTTATCTCTGGAAGACCGGTGAAAAATATGAGGGCGAATGGAAAAAAGGGCTGAGAGAGGGCACCGGTACATTTACAATAGCGTACGATGGCCGTGACTCTGTTGTTACAGGCATCTGGGAAGATGATAAGTATATCGGAGAAAAGAGTAATCCTCCATATATTATCCAGTACCGAAACGGTATAACAAGGGTTTCCTGTGTGAGGACGGGAGATTTGCCCCTTCGTGTATACTATAAATTCACCAGGGGAGGCACCTCCTCGGAGCATACCAGCCCGATAAGTAATCTTCTTCTCCAGGGGAGCTCAGGCAACGAAAGCGGTTCAAGCAATAATTTCGGATACGAAAATGTCACCTTTCCCTTTGAGGGAAAAGTAAAATTCTCTGCACCAAGTGCATTGAGTTCGCCAGGTTCACAATCTGCTGTAACCCTCAACTATGAATTGAATTTTGTCATTAATCAACCCGGGGCCTGGATGGTTACTGTATTCTATTGATTTAAGGCCATTTACCCAGAATATAATTAGGCAGCCATTCCCAAACTTAAAGAGAATGGACAGATAAGCATGCCTATACCTCCGCAGAAACAAATGAAATTATGAGGTCAGAAATACTTCACTGATTTATATATCCCTAACTCACTTTCAATTCCAGCTGAACCACAATGTACCCAATCCATGGTGAAGATTGTGGTCCCATAATAAAGTTTGCTGATCTGATGATTACGTTTCCGATTTCTTTAATTTTGATTCATGAAAAACTCCGGCA
>JAQBHM010000014.1:0-8135 GCA_032127795.1 Bacteroidales bacterium
GCTGTACCTTTATTATAGCCAGCCCTCTTCACTTCCACAACCTTATGGCCTTCAATAATCTGCAGCGGCATATTTGAAATCAGCTCTGTCAGTTCGTTTTTAAGTTCAAGAGCTCTCAGAGATGAGAGGTCAGCGTCAGCATTCCTGTAGTGCCAGCAGAGTGAAGCTGTTTTTTTCTCTATGAATGCTCCCTTACAGCGGTTGGTATACCTTGTCAGGACAGGAAGAATCACTTCCTTCCAGGAGTCACCGTTGTCAAGACCATATACCCACTCTTTCCCGGGGAACTTTACAAATGCACCGTGTTCGGCTATCAGGGTCAGGTTCAGGTATGAAAACCATTTATCCATAAAGTCCTTGTTTCTTCCGCTTATGATAACAACATCCGTGTTTGACGAAAGTCGTTCCGTAATTGAGATGATACGTCCGTCAGGAACAGCCAGTTCAGGAAACTCCCGGATAGGAACCAGGGTGCCGTCATAATCAAAGAAGAGAAGAGGGTTTTTGGCCTTCCTGAATAATCCTATCAGATCATCCTCAATTGATTTGTTGACAAGTCTCACTCTGTAGTTTTTCTGATCATTCCTGACTCTCCAGGTACTTCTCATAATATCATCAGCCCATGAGAATACATCATACGCTTTCAGGCGTTCAGTCATCTTCTCAATTCTTTCAGCCTTCTCCTCAGCCGGCATGTGAAGTGCCTGATAGATTGCATCAGCCATACCTGAAGTGTCAGAGGGATTAACAAGTATTGCCTCACCCATTTCTGCAGAAGCGCCTGTAAGCTCACTCAGTATTAGCATTCCCTGAGGCTGATGCTGTGCTGCTACATATTCTTTGGCCACGAGGTTCATTCCGTCACGCAATGGCGTCAGGAGACCTACATTACTCTGTGAATAAAGAGCGACCAGTTCATTGAATTTCAGAGACTTGTACTGGTAAATGATCGGGTTCCAGTCAAGAGTACCGTATTTGCCGTTTATGCGCCCGACGGTGGCTTCTATCTCCTTCTTCATGTTCTGATACCGTGCTATTGAGTCACGTGATGGGACCATGACCATATTGAATATAACCCTGCCACGCATATTGGTATATCGCCCCAGAAAGATCTCAAAAGCAGCAAGCCTGTTCAGAAACCCTTTTGTGTAATCAAGTCTGTCAACAGAAAATATCAAAAGCCGGTCTCTCTTCTGCTTGCGAATCCTTGTGGTGTACTTTTCTGTCTCAGGACGGTTGACTGCATCATGGAATTTATTGAAGTCGATACTTATCGGAAAAGCGTCAGCCCTGGAAAAAATGCCTTCAGCCTGGACAGTATTAAGGATTACATCATATCCCAGACGCCTTTTTACCGATTTAAGAAAATGCTGGGCATAATCATGAGTATGGAACCCGATCAGGTTAGCTCCGAGCATCCCCTTGAGTATTGCTCTCTGATAACCATCAGGCATGATGCGAAAGATCTCGTATGAAGGAAAAGGAATGTGGAGGAAAAAGGAGACGGAGGCATCCGGAAAACCCTCGCGCACCATCTGTGGGAGAAGAAAAAGCTGATAATCATGGATCCAGACAAAGTCACCCGGCTGGATTATCTTTTTTAACTCATTATAAAACAGTTCGTTTGCCTTCCTGTAGTTCTCAAAGTAATCTTCACCAAATACTGCCATTGAGGGGAAGTAATGGAAAAGCGGCCAGATAAGATCATTGCAGAACCCACCATAGAATTTATCATTGACACTGTCCGGAATATGTACTGGTTTCAGTTCAAAACTCTCATTAACCTCATTTACTGACTCTATTTCCTGGTTGGTATAACCGCCCTTGCCAACCCACACAGTCCTGGGGACAGCGCTATCCTTAGAGTTTGACTTCATCTTTTCAGTCAGGGAGAGTATCGCTGAAACAAGTCCTCCTGTACTCTGTACAGCAGTGGTTTTGTTATTCCTGGTTTTAAAGGAGAAAGGCAACCGATAGGCTACTATCACCAGTCTCTTAATATTTTCGTTTTCATTTAATATTTGCATTCTTTCTCTATTTATAAAAAAATAGGTTTGTCAATCCTGGCTGCGATTCGATATATGGCATTCATCAGCCCGACATGGCTGTAAGTCTGCGGGAAGTTACCCCACTGGCTCCCGTCACGACCGACATCTTCGCTGAAAAGACCGAGATGATTGGAGTATTTCAGAAGTTTTTCAAGGTTACTGACAGCCTCATCAACCTTTCCTATACATGCCAGGGATTCAATATACCAGAAGGCACATACAAGGAATGTCGTCTCCGGCGTACCGAAGTCGTCATCATGAATATAGCGGTAAAGAAGCCCTTCTTCCGTCATAAGGTGACCTGCCACTGCCTCAACATGTTGACGGGCTCTTTCATCAGACGGATCGATATAGTTCATCGTAACCAGGTGCAGCGTTGCAGCATCATAATTGTTATTTCCGATAGCCTGCATATAAGCCTTGTTTTCATTACTGTAACATGACTCTATTTTCAAGGATGCCTCCTGTGCAAGCTTCTGTGCTTTTCTTTGGAGGTCATTGTCTGAAAAATGATGAGCAATCTTCTCTGCCGCTTTGCTCCCTACCCAGTGAAACAGGTAGGTATAGCAGTTGTGCTGAAGCCGGTTGCGAAACTCCCATATACCTGCATCAGGACTATCCATTGTCTCTTCTATCTTATTCAGCAGCCAGTAGATAACCTCTCTGGACTTCGAGTAGGAGAGGTAGTTCAGCCTCTTGTCAATATATAGCGGAAGAAGGCTGGCAAGAACCTGTCCGTAGATGTCATTCTGCACCTGGCTGACGGCATTATTGCCAAGCCTGACAGGGGTATTCCCAAGATAACCGGCAAGGTCAAGGATCTTTTCCGCAGGCACTTTTGTGCCGGCGATGGTATACATCGGGTTGATCTTATGCTTCTCTGACAGGATAATATTCTGGATATAAAGAAAATAACGTTCCAACTCATCAAAGTGCCCGAGATTATTGACGGCATTGAGCGTATAGTAAGAGTCTCTCATCCAGCAGTAACGATAGTCCCAGTTACGGCCAGCCATGTTTGATTCAGGCAGTCCTGTAGTACCGGCGGCAATGATGCCTCCCGTATCCTCATACTGATGCAGCTTGAGCACAAGGGCTGACCGTATGATCTCTTCCTGAAATATATTCGGTATGGAGGTGTTCTTTATCCACCCTACCCAGTATTTCCGGGTCTTCTCAAGAAAATCTTCCGCAGTAGCCTCTAACGGAGCCTCAAGAGGCACACCATATGTAAATACAAGGTAATAAGTGTCGTTTAACATAAACGACTGATTGTTAATTATATATGTTAACGGTATGTTGGTTGTCAGCCTTACCTGTGTGTCAAAATTCAGAAATCGGATATGGTTGCTTCCGGCTACGATCTGAGGCTTGAATGAACCATACTCGCCCACGGGCTCGCATTTGACATTAATGAAAGGATTACCGTCAGCGAGCTCAATTTTCCTGATCAGCATCTGCGGCCTGTAATACCTGTCATACTGGTAGAACCTCGGAGCAAAGTCCGTGACCTTGAACTTGCCGTCAGAAACAATAAATTCTGTGGTAAGTATGTTGGTGTTCTTTACATAAGTCTGGAACGAATAGTAGTTCGCTTCTGTAGGTCTGATTGAAAACTCTCCCCCTTTTTCCTTGTCGAGCAGTGAGCCGAAAAGAAAGCTGCTGTCAAACCGTGGCATGCACATCCATGTGACATCCGCATCTTTATTGATATAGGCAAGGTATGAGCAGTTCCCGATGATACCCATATCATATTTATGAATGCCTTCAGGCATCATGTCAGTCTCAGATTTATTCATTGTGAGGCTTTTTCAGCTTTAATAATCGTGGTTATCGGGAAAGGAATCTCAATCCCCTCCTTCTGATACCTGGCATGAAGCTTTTTAATGAACTCATGCTGAAGCAGGAACTGGTCAACATATGACTTTACCCTGAGAATCACATTGAAGTTGATTGAATAGGCATCAAACTTGTTATACCTTATAAACGGATCGAATTCATGAACGGCACCTTCATTAGCTGCCATGGCCTCCCTGGCCACTTCAATGGTTACCCTTTCAACTTTCTCAAGATCTGACGAATAACTTACACCTACCCCTATCAGAATTGACATCTCCTCTTCCGGTTTACTGAAATTGTTAATAACAGAATCAGCAAGTTTGTTGTTGGGTATGATGATGATTCTGTTGGAGAGTGCCCTTATGGTTGTACTGCGCCAGTTGATGTCCACAATATATCCGTCATCACCGGTCTGCAATCGGACAAAGTCACCCGGGTGGAAATTCTTTGCTGCCAGGATCTGTATCCCGGCGAAAAGATTCGAAAGAGTTGTCTGAAGCGCCAGGGCCACTGCCAGACCTCCCACACCCAATGCAGTAAGGAGCGGGGTTATGGGGATCTTCAATATCTGCAATATTATCAGGAACCCCACCACAAAAATAACGCTCTTGATAATGTAATTCAGGATTGTGCTTTTTACCAGCGGACTGTCTGTTGACTCCTGGTACAGGGCTATCCACCCTGTAATTATCCGTGAAGCAATTAATGTGAAACACAGTGTTGCCAGGATATGCAGGATCAGAAAGACAGTTTCTCCTTTGAAAATTCCGTAGCCGGGCATATAGATGGCCGAGGCATACAGGCCGGCAAGGAGAAAAAGAAAGATGAACACTCCCCTGGAGGCATTGACGATGACTTCATCACCTTTCCAGGCGGTCTTGGAGGTGACCCGCAAGAGCCACTTTATAATTATCCTTTTGAAGATTATTCCTAGGACCAGACTTAATAAAATTATTCCGCCTGCAATAATGTACTCCTTTAATGATGGCAGGTTTTGCATAGTCTTGTATTTTAATAATATATAAAGAACGAAGGGTTCCTGTCAAAGTTCACAAAGGTACACAAAATGAGGCTGCCGGGCAAGCAATACGCTGATTGTCTGCCGGAAAAAGGAAGTAACCATGGTGCAAAGAGGTTGCATGCAACGTCTCTGCTACCAGGGTGTTACTCGTCACCGAACTTAAATGTACTGAACCTGTAGTCGTCGACCGGCACACATGAGCATACCAGGTTACGGTCACCGTAACCGTTATCGACCCTGCCCACTGAAGGCCAGAACTTGTTTTCAACAACCCACGGCAATGGGAAGGCCGCCTTCTCCCTGCCATAGAGGTGACTCCAGTTGTCAGCTGTCACTGCCCTGGCGGTATGCGGGGAATTATGCAGAACATTGTCTGTCCTGTCAGCTTTGCCTTCTCTTATTTCCTCTATTTCTGCCCAGATGTTTTTCATGGCACCGATGAACCTGTCAAGCTCTGCTTTTGGCTCTGACTCCGTAGGTTCAACCATCAGGGTACCGTGTACCGGGAATGAAAGTGTGGGCGCATGAAACCCGTAGTCCATCAGTCGCTTGGCAATGTCTGACTCATCAATGCCCGCATCCTTGAAGGAGCGGCAGTCAAGTATCATTTCATGTGCGCAGCGTCCTTTTGAACCTGTGTAAAGCACCTTGTACATCCCCGTCAGTCCGGCTGCTATATAGTTTGCATTCAATATCGCGAACTTTGTGGCCATGGTAAGACCTTCACCGCCAAGCATCATGACATAAGCGTGGCTGATTGTCAGAACATGTGCGCTGCCGAATGGCGCCGCAGCAACAGCAGTTATACCATGGCTTCCCCCAGTCTTTACAACAGGATGTGAAGGAAGAAACTCCGAAAGTTTTGTATTGCACAGTATCGGTCCCATGCCCGGACCACCTCCCCCGTGGGGTATGGCAAATGTCTTGTGCAGATTAAGATGGCATACGTCTGCACCAACACGTCCCGGGCTGGTGAGTCCCACCTGAGCATTCATATTGGCGCCGTCCATATAGACCAGGCCTCCGTTCTCATGGACAATCCTGACCATCTCAATGATAGCCTCCTCAAAAACGCCATGCGTTGACGGATATGTTATCATTGCCGAGCTTAGATCTGCACTGTGCTCTTCTGCCTTTTTCCTGAGGTCATCAACACTGATATTGCCCTTATCATCGCACTCAACAACAACAACTTTCATCCCAGCCATTGCTGCGCTGGCAGGATTGGTCCCATGTGCTGAGGAGGGAATAAGTGCCACATTCCGATGGCCCTCATTGCGGCTGATATGATATTCTCTTATGACCATCAGCCCTGCATATTCACCTGCAGCCCCGGAGTTAGGCTGAAATGAGACCGCCTCAAAACCGGTGATTTCCTTCAGCGCTTCACCAAGCTCATCCATCACCCTGTAATAACCTTCAGCCTGATCAGCAGGAACAAAGGGATGTATATTGCCGAATTCCGGCCAGCTCATGGCGAACATCGAGGCCGCCGGATTCAGTTTCAGGGTGCAGGAGCCAAGAGGTATCATGCCGTTGGCAAGAGAGAAATCCTTGCGCTCCAGCATCTTGATATACCGCATCATGTCTGTTTCGCTGTGATAACTGTTGAATGTACGTTCCTGCATGAAGGAGGAGGTGCGCCTGAACTTGCTGTCAATGCAAAGACAGTCGCATACCTCTGTAACCTGTTCATGCTTCTTGCCTGCAGCTTCAGCAAAGATGCTTACAATGGTGTTGATCTCTTCTACTGTTGTAACCTCATCAGTGCTGATGGTTGCACAGTTTGCACAAGGATACCAGAGGTTTATGCCCTTTGAAATAGCGATCTTCTGAATCATGTCAGCAGTTACACCGGTTACGGCCTGCACCCTTATTGTGTCAAAGAACTGGTCGTGCTTAACCGTATAACCAAGAGCCTTAAGGGCATCTGCAATTGTACATACTGAGGTATAAATATGCATTGCGATCCGCTTAATGCCCTCAGGACCATGATATTGTGCATACATTCCTGACATGGTTGCCAGCAGTGCCTGTGCAGTACATATGTTGGATGTAGCCCGCTCACGCTTGATATGCTGTTCACGCGTCTGCAGGGCCATGCGCAGTGCCTGGTTACCCTGGGCATCAATTGAGACTCCAATGATTCGTCCGGGCATATTCCTTTTCAGTTCATCCCTGGTGGCGAAAAAACCTGCATGCGGACCGCCATAACTCATTGGCAGCCCGAAACGCTGGTTTGATCCGAAGACAATATCGGCACCCCATTCCCCGGGAGGAGTAAGAAGAGCCAGGCTCATCAGGTCGGCACCCACACCCACTAGTGCACCGGCAGCATGTGCCTTTTCAACAAGGGAACTGTAGTCACGTACCTCGCCACTGGCAGAAGGATACTGAACTATTACGCCAAAGACAGAGGAGTCAATCTCAAACTCCCGGTAATCTGTGAATTGTATATCTATTCCCAGTGGCGCTGCCCGCGTAATGAGAACATCGCGGGTCTGTACAAAGACCCCGTTATCAACAAGACATTTTACCGCTCCTGCTTTTGCCTTATCCCTTGACCGGGCATTAAGCATCATAATCATGGCCTCTGCTGCCGCAGTAGACTCATCCAGCAGGGAGGCATTGGCTATCGCCATGGCTGTCAGGCCTGTGATCATAGTCTGGAAATTCAGGAGGGCTTCCAGCCTTCCCTGTGATATCTCAGCCTGGTAAGGAGTATAGGAGGTATACCAGGCAGGGTTCTCTAACACGTTGCGTACAACTACAGGCAGGGTGGCAACACCGTAATAACCCTGCCCGATGAATGAGCGGTACTGTTTGTTATGGCTCCCCAGTCTACGCAGATGACTGAGGTATTCATACTCATTCATTGCCGGCGGGAGGCTGAGGGGCTTTTTAAGCATAATGGATGCAGGTACCGTCTCACTAATAAGCTGGTCCACTGATTCTACCCCAATTGTTTTGCACATCTCTCCGGTTTCGCTGCCGCGCGGACCAATGTGACGACTTACAAACTGATCAAATGCCATTGTATGTTGATTTAATTTATTATTTAAAGAAGCCGATGGGACGAAAATAACATAAAGCCTGATAATAAAGAAGTCATATTGATCATGTTTTACATGAAATATAAGTTGGTTTTCATCTCATGACCAATGGTTGTTTCGGGTCCGTGTCCGGGGTAAACTACTGTCTCCTCAGGAAGTGTGAAGAGTCTGCCG
>JAQBHM010000015.1:0-4457 GCA_032127795.1 Bacteroidales bacterium
TATGGTCAGGTAAAAACGTTCACCCTGCTCAAGGCCCTGCTCAACTATAATATCATTTTCATTTGACTCTCCCAGAACAACTATCTGACGAGTACCGTCTTTCTTATAGACATATGGCATGCTGTCAACCCCTGCAAAAACAGCCTCCAGGGGAATATAAAGAACACTGTCAAATATCTTGGTAATCACCTGATTGCCGGTAGTCATTGAAGGTCTGAGGATAGGATCCGAACCGTCAACTTTTGTTATCACCTCAAAAACCTTGGCATCAGTATTGGGAAGCTGTTCGCCGATATTAGCCACACTGAAAACAACACCGGTATAGCTATTCTCCGGAAAAGCATCCACGGAGAGTCTCACCTTCTGACCCGGCCTTACCTTGCTGATATCAATCTCGTTTACATACGTCTTTGAGATCATGGAGGAGAGGTCAGGTAATGTTGCAACCACCGGATCCCAGGGGCTGATCTCTGAGCCAACCTTGCGTTTTGCTCCACCCCATTCACGTTTGTATATCACCATACCTGACGCGGGAGCCATTACAACAAATTTACTCAGAACCTCCTGCATCTCGGAAACCTTACGTCTCTGTTTTGCGAGCTGAAGCTCCGTATCCTTGATGTCTGCCCTGGCCTGTTTAACCTTAAGGTCATAATTGCTGATTGCCTGTTCGAAGGCTCTCTGAGTCTTTTCTACAGAGATTTTCGCCTGCCTGATTGTTGTCGGCGGTTCGTATTTTGACTGTTCGAGTGTTATCTGAGCCTCTTCAAGTGTAAATTTCAGGTTGACAAGATCATCCCTCAGGTTACCCAGCGAAATAGTAGTATCAATCTGTTTCTTCAGAAGATCTGTTTCATACTGCTCCTGCCTGTCAAGCTCATCCTTCAGTGAGTTGTCTGCACCTGACCTGTCCAGAGTAGCCACATAATCTCCCTCTTTGACCACGGTTCCTTCCGGAACAAGATCCTGGATCTTTATCCCGCCAAACCTCATGTTACGGCTGTTAAGTCCTTCAGGACCCTTGATATCTGTTGAGACCTCTGCCTGCAACTCCCCGGTGGTAGTCACAACAATCTCAAAATCTCCCCGTTGCACTTCAGCGTAAAGCGAACTCAGGTCTTCCTTGCCGGCAAATCGGCTTATCACAACCATTGCTATGATCAATACAGTAACAATGATTGAGGTAATAATAATTGTCCTTTTCATCTGCGGATCTTTTTCTTATAAATAAATTAAGCGGTGAAATTATTACAAAAAAATGCTCACTTCTCTGTTTTTAAGTAAACATTAACGTTCATTAACCTAACACCCTATTGACAACAAAAAGCAGGCAACTATTCCGGGAGAAGTAATGAAGTGGCGGTTTTTATAGATTTTTAACAATACTGATGGCCTTATCTGCCAGTTTTTCAGCCATATCCATGCTCCTCTCCTCGGAATAAATGCGGATAATAGGTTCGGTATTAGATTTACGGATCTGTATCCACCCTGAAGGGAGATCAATTTTTATCCCGTCGCGGGTATCGGTCATGGCATCAGGGAAAGCTTCCGTAAGTCTTGCTGCCAGAGCATCCTGATCAACAGGATGGTCAACCTCAAGTTTCTTTTTAGCCATGAAATAATCCGGGTATTGTCGTCTGAGGGTACTGCAGGCAACTTTTGATTTTGCCAGGTGAGTCAGGAAGAGGGCGATACCTGCCAGCGCATCCCGGCCGTAGTGAAGTGCAGGGTATATCACACCGCCGTTACCCTCTCCGCCAATGACAGCATTAACACGCTTCATCTCCTCCACCACGTTCACCTCTCCCACTGCTGAGGAGCTATAGCTGCAGCCATGCTTCAGGGTGACATCTTTCAATGCTTTTGAGGATGACATGTTCGAAACAGTAGATCCCTTAATATTACTCAGCACATAATCAGAGACCGATACCAGGGTATACTCTTCTCCGAACATAGTGCCGTCTTCACATATTATTGCCAGCCTGTCAACGTCAGGGTCAACCACAAAGCCAAGATCTGCACCACTGCTCTTTACAACCGAGGATATCTTCTCAAGGTGTTGCGGAAGGGGTTCGGGATTATGGGGGAAGATGCCGTCAGGCTCACAGTAAAGCTCAACAACCTCTTTCACTCCCAGGGCCTTAAGAAGTCTGGGTATCACAATGCCTCCCACAGAATTCACTGCATCAACAGCAACAGTGAACCCTGCGTTTTTAATTGCAGCAATATCAACAAGGGGCATTTCAGTAACAGCCTGAATATGTTTTTCACACCAGCTGTCATCTGTGGTCAGGGTACCTAAATTATCAAATGTGGCAAAATCATAATCGTCTGCTTCAGCAATGGCAAGGACCTCTCTGCCTTCATAATCATTAAGGAACTCCCCTCTTTCATTAAGAAGCTTCAGGGCATTCCACTGAGCCGGATTGTGGCTGGCAGTAATAATAATACCACCCCCGGCCTTCAGTCCGGTTACTGCCATCTCTACGGTGGGAGTTGTTGCCATGCCAATGCCGGTGACATCAATTCCGAGACATTGCAGCGAGCTGTTTACAAACTGTGTGACAAGCTCTCCGGAGACACGGGCGTCTCTTCCGGTAACAACCCTGAGGGTGCCCTTATTCCTTCTCTTCAGCCATGTTCCGTATGCTGAAGCAAATCTCGTAATATCAAGCGGGGTAAGCGCCTCGCCGGGTCTCCCTCCTATGGTTCCCCTGATCCCGGAAATTGATTTTATTAAAGCCATTTGTTTTTACTCTGATTCCTTATGCAAAGGTGCAAAAAAGTTCCAAAGGGAAAACCGGTAATTAGTTGTAAATTTGCACTCTGAATAAAATTACCAATGGAGAGAGAAAAGAGAGAGAGGGGTCCGGTCAAAAAAACCAAAGAGGTGAAAAAAATTGCCCCGGATGAGCTGATCAGACTTAATAAATATATATCCAACAGCGGTGTCTGTGCCCGGCGCGAAGCTGACGAGCTTATTAAAAGGGGATTGATATATGTTAACGGAGTCAAAATAACCGAGGTAGGCACAAAAGTCAAAATGACTGACAAGGTGGAATACCAGGGCAAGAAACTTGTAACAGGCAAAAGAGTTTATATTCTGCTAAACAAGCCGAAGGGTTATGTCACCACTGTAAAAGATCCTCATGCAGAACATACAGTGCTTGACCTCGTAAAAGATGCCACCACCGAGAGGATCTATCCCGTGGGAAGGCTTGACAAATCGACCACCGGCGTCCTGCTTCTCACCAATGACGGTGACCTTGCAGGTAAACTTACCCATCCGAAGTACGGTGTAAAGAAAGTGTACCATGTCTTCCTTGACAAGGAAGTCACCAAACATGATCTGGAAACCATGGTAACCGGTATTGACCTGGATGACGGGCGTGTATCGGCAGATGCAGTCTCCTTCAGTGATACCGAAGACAAGACACAGGTAGGTGTGGAGATCCATTCAGGACAGAACAGGGTAGTGAGACGCATGTTTGAGCATCTGGGTTATAAGGTTTCCAAGCTTGACCGCGTTTTCTTTGCCGGTCTGACCAAGAAGAACCTGCAAAGAGGAACATGGAGACACCTTTCAGCGAGTGAGGTGAGCATGCTTAAGAGAGGTATTTATAAATAGGCAGCGAGCGGTATGGCCCATAAATCAGGTTTTGTAAATATCCTTGGCAATCCCAACGTAGGTAAATCGACCCTGATGAACATGCTTGTGGGGGAACGTCTCTCTGTAATAACAGCTAAGGCGCAGACTACACGTCACAGGATTATGGGCATCATGTCAGGTGATGATTACCAGATAGTTTATTCGGATACGCCCGGGATACTTAATCCCAAGTACAAGCTTCAGGCAGCCATGATGAGATCAGTAGAGTCTGCCCTCGATGATGCTGACCTTATTCTTTATGTCACCGATGTAGTGGAGAGCATGTCGAAACATGAGGATTACCTCACCCGCATACTCAATTCCACCGTACCTAAAATCATAGTGATCAACAAAATAGATCTTACTGACCAGGAGAAACTGGAAAAGATAGTTGAACAGTGGTCTGAAACCGCACCGGGCGTTCCCCTCCTGCCAGTCTCAGCTACAAACAAGTTTAACCTGGATGTTTTGTTCAGGGAGATCTTGGCACGCCTGCCGGAGGGTGAGCCCTACTTCCCGAAAGATCAGCTGACAGACAGGTATGAAAGGTTCTTCGTATCAGAAATAATAAGAGGAAAGATACTTGAGACATACCAGAAGGAGATACCATACTCCGTGGAAGTTGAGGTGGAAACATACACTGAGGAAGCAAACCTTATAAGTATAAGAGCTGTCATTTATGTTGTACGTGACAGTCAGAAAGGAATAATTATAGGCCATAAGGGATCTATGCTGAAAAGGGTGGGTACAGGAGCACGCAGGGAGATGGAGAATTTTCTTGGCAAGAAGGTCTTTCTTGAGCTTTATG
>JAQBHM010000016.1:0-4362 GCA_032127795.1 Bacteroidales bacterium
TTGTTCATAGTGGTATCCCATCTGACCATCTGAGCACTCATCTTTGACTCAAGCTTACCGTGGTCATTGAACTTCTCCATACTGAAGTTCCTTCCGCTTTGCGTCAGCGAATTGTAAGACTCCATATAAATATAAACGTTCGGATAGACCTGCCGGTGTATTGCCGTCATGGTCACTCTTCTGAAGCCGGGATCACGCCAGTACTTTTCCTCGAACCCGAGCCTCACAATATTTGAATGAGGAATGATAAAGTTGGTGAGGACAAAAGTAAAAACGGCAATAATTGAAGCTGAGATAAAATAAGGGAGCAGCATGCGCCGGAAGCTCATGCCGGCATTCAGAATGGCAATTATCTCAGTATTGATGGCCATCTTTGAGGTAAAGAAGATCACTGATATGAAGACGAACATCGGGGCAAAGAGGGTGGCAAAATAAGGGATGAAATTCAGGTAATAATCAAAGATCACAGCCTTCAGAGGAGCCTCCTTCTGAATAAAGTCATCGATTTTCTCCGAGAAGTCGAAAATTACTGCTATCCCCAGTATCAGTACCAGGGAAAAGAAGAAGGTGCCAAGGAACTTCCTGATTATATAATAATCAATGATCCCCAGCCTGAGCTTCCTCAGGCTCTCTCTGAGAGTTTCTTTACTGTTTCGTCTTTCCATTTGCCAAAGTTACCCTCAATAATTTTCTCCCTGGCCTCTGTCACAAGGCTCATGTAGAATGCAAGGTTATGAATACTGGCTATCTGTGCACCGAGCATCTCACCGGAAATGATAAGGTGCCTCAGGTATGCTTTCGTATAAGTCCGGCTTATCACCGAGAAGCTTGTGGCATCTATCGGAGTGAAATTGTCAGTCCACTTCTGGTTCCGGATATTAATAATGCCTTCACGTGTGAAGAGCATCCCGTTACGGCCGTTACGTGTTGGCATGACACAGTCGAACATGTCAATGCCTCGCGCAATGCCCTCAAGGATATTGGCAGGTGTACCTACGCCCATCAGGTACCTGGGCTTGTCCTGTGGCAGAATCTCATTCACCACCTCTATCATCTCGTACATCATCTCTGCCGGTTCTCCCACTGAAAGCCCTCCTATAGCATTGCCTGCCATTTCCTTTGAGGCAATCTTCTCAGCTGACAATCTGCGAAGGTCTGCATAGACAGATCCCTGAACTATGGGAAAGAGTAACTGGTCATGGCCATACAGAGGATCTGTTTCTCCCCAATGCTGCACACACCTGTCCAGCCACCGGTGAGTCAGTTCCATCGACTTAAGGGCATAGGCATGATCAGACGGATACGGGGGGCATTCATCAAAGGCCATTATTATATCACCTCCTATAATACGCTGAATGTCAATTACATTCTCTGGCGTGAATGTGTGTTTCGATCCGTCAATATGTGACCTGAAAATTGCTCCCTCTTCGGTCAGTTTACGGTTCTCAGCAAGCGAAAAGACCTGGTAGCCGCCGCTGTCAGTCAGTATTGGCATGTCCCATGCCATGAACCGGTGCAGTCCCCCGGCCTCTCTTATGACCTCTCTCCCCGGCCTGAGGTAAAGATGATAGGTGTTGCCAAGTATTATGTGAGCATTAATCTCCCCCACCAGGTCCCTGTGAAGGATCCCCTTGACAGTGCCTGCGGTGCCAACAGGCATAAATACCGGAGTGGGTATCTCCCCGTGGGCCGTATGAATCATTCCGGCCCTGGCCGATGTTAATGGGTCTCTTCGCTCTACTCTGAACATCATTCACATGTAATGGTCACAAAAGTACTCTTTCTGACATTCATTATGAATAGCAGAAGATCAATTTGAGAACTGAGTATGTTCAATTGTTGAAAAGATTCTTTCTAACATAACTCAATTCTTTTTAATATTGCTGCTGCATTTGAAGGTTTGCATGATCTTTTCAACCGAACCGGTACATATCGTTTTGCTCTCAGCCTTTGCGCTGATGGCAGTTATCCAGACCTGGTACTATTTAGGTTATTACCTGAAGGTCTTCAGGGTAACTTATGGTGACTCTCTGCCTGACAGTGAGCTGCCGCCCGTAACTGTCATAATATGTGCCCGCAATGAAGCTGCCAATCTGGTGCGGTTTCTGCCTTCAGTACTGGAACAGGACTATCCGCTTTTTGAGGTAGTAGTTGTCAACGACTGTTCTGAAGACGAGACTCATGAACTTCTTGAAGAGATGCAGCAGCGATATCCCCGTCTGAGAGTCTCAACAATTATCAAAGATCCCGGCTTTGCCCATGCAAAGAAACTTGCCATGCTCATAGGCATTAAGGCTGCAAAACATGACCTGCTCGTTTTCACTGACGCTGACTGCCGGCCTGACTCTGACAGGTGGCTTCGCTCTGCAGCAGCATTATATTCTGACGGGGTTGAGATTGTCCTCGGCTATGGCGGATACATGGCTGAAAAAAGCCTGCTGAACAGCTATATCAGGTATGAGACCATGTTCATAGCTCTGCAATATTCAGGTATGACCCTGGCCGGTGTGCCCTACATGGGTGTCGGCCGAAATCTCTCATACCACCGTTCATTCTTTTTTGAAAAAGGGGGCTTCGGACCTCACAACCATATAATGTCAGGTGATGATGATCTATTTGTGAACCGTGTCTCATCACCCTCAAACTGCCGCGTGATGCTCTCACCCGATTCCTTCACAAGGTCAGTTGCCCCTGCATCGGTAAAAGAGTGGGCCAGACAGAAGCAAAGGCACTTCTCAACAGCAAAGTACTACAAGACATCAGACAAATTGAGGTTGTTCCTGGAGCCTTTTTCAAGAGTTTCCTATTATGCACTGCTGACAACACTGCTGATCATGCTGGCATCATGGCCCATTGTGGCCTTCATTGCTCTTGCAAGACTAATAGTGAGAATCATTGTCATATACAAAGCCTCCCGCACTTTCAAAGAAAAGGAGATATGGTTTTTCTCACTCTTTTTTGATATCTTGTCTCCGTTTGTCAGCACAATCCTGTACATTACAACTACCAGACAAGGGAAGAAGACAAAGACATGGAAGTAGAGAGTTCACTCTCAGAGAAAGCACGGCATGACCTTAAGCTGATTGACCGTGCCCTTCAAGGCGACAAGAAAGCATATGCCGAGCTGCTTAACCGTTACCGTGATTCTGTTTACTATGTTATGCTTCGCATGGTTTCAAATCCCTCCGATGCAGAAGACCTTACTATTGAAGCATTCGGAAAAGCATTTCAGCATCTCTCAAGTTATACCCCAACACATGCTTTCAGCACCTGGCTATTCCGCATCGCCACAAACAACTGCATTGATTTTATAAGACGAAAGAGCCAGACTCCCCGGCCTTTTGACCACGAAGAGGGAGAGGAAGATGAGATGGAAGCCACAATAGCCTCCAATACCCGCGGTCCCGAACAACTGATGATTGACAGGGAACTGGCAGACACACTTAATAACATCATCAGCAGCCTTAAACCAAGGTACCGGAGACTGATAGAATTACGCTACTTTGAAGATTATGCCTATGAGGAGATAGCAGCAGAACTGAGCATCCCGATAGGTACCGTGAAAGCCAGACTATTCAGAGCCAAAACCCTTATACAGAATATCATAAGGAGCAAAAACAAAGATCTGTGATCTCCCTGGCATCCAAATATTTTCAGTCACTTACCAAGGAACAGGGAAAGTTATTCTCAATGCTTCCTTCTCTGTATGAGGAGTGGAATGAGCGAGTCAATGTCATATCCAGAAAAGATATTGAGAACTTTGACGTCAGCCACCTCCTCCATTCACTTGCCATTGCCAGGTTTGTCACCTTCGCTCCGGGAACAGAAGTGATAGACGTAGGTACCGGCGGGGGACTGCCTGGTGTACCTCTTGCTATAATGTTTCCGGAAGTGCAGTTCACCCTTATCGATTCTATTGCAAAAAAAATTAAGGTGGTAAATGAGGTGGTCAATGCCCTTGAAATTAAGAATGTTACAGCCGTAACAGGCAGGTCTGAAGATTTTACGGGCAGGTACAACTTTGTGGTCTGCCGAGCTGTTACTGACATGTCACGCTTCGTAAACCAGACACGTCATCTTATCTCTCCCCGGTCAGTAAAACCTCTGAAAAACGGATATATTTGCCTTAAAGGCGGATCCCTTGATGAGGAACTGAAGCCCTTTGGTGACACGATAAAAGTTACTGAGATCAGCAATTGGTTTGAGGAACCATTCTTCGAAACAAAAAAAATTGTTTACCTCCCCTGGTAAAGAGGAAAAAAATCTTTCTCTGAGTTTTGTATTTTCAAAATTTAACTACCTTTGCAATCTCAAAAACAAGTAAGTAACCATACGAAAATATTTGCACGATGAAGAGAACAT
>JAQBHM010000017.1:0-5513 GCA_032127795.1 Bacteroidales bacterium
TGTCAGACAGAACTCAATAAAATACTGGCAACAGTTTGACAGACATGAAATATTCGATATTGAAGTAATTAAATAGTTATTACGATGAAACTACAAGTTCTTCCGGTAATTCTGGCATCTTTACTGATTATCTCTGGCTGCGCAGATAAGCAGGCTTCAGCGCCTTCAGTGATACCTCAGCCTGTTCAATTGACAACACAGAAAGGCTCATTCACCCTGACACCGTCAGCGGTGATAAATTATTCCGGCAGTGAATATTCCGCCGGTGAAGCTTCTTACCTGGCAGAGATGCTCCGGCCTGCTACCGGTTATGCCCTGAAGACAGAGGAGGGCACCGGAGGTTCAATAAACCTCGTTATTGACACCACACTCGCCTGGCAGCCTGAAGAGTACCGCCTGACGGTCAGCAATAAGCAGGTGACCCTGACAGCATCTACTCCGGCAGGATTGTCAAGAGGGGTGCAGACCATCAGGCAACTGCTGCCGGTGGCCATCGAAAACAGATCGGTGACCGGAGGTGAAAAATGGACCATGCCGTGTGTGACAATAGTTGATTACCCTCGCTTTTCCTGGAGAGGGATGCATCTTGATGTAAGTCGTCATTTCTTCGATGCAGAGTTTATAAAGAGGTATATTGATATTCTCGCCATGCATAAGATGAATGTCTTTCACTGGCATCTTGTTGATGACCAGGGATGGCGTATAGAGATAAAGAAGTACCCGCGCCTGACGGAGGTGGGGGCATGGCGTGTTGACCGCGAGGATAAACCGTGGAACTCACGCCCCGCCCAGCTACCGGGAGAGGAGGCAACATACGGTGGATTTTATACCCGGGAGGAAATAAAGGATATTGTAGCTTATGCCGCTGAACGTCACATAAACATAGTTCCTGAGATAGAGATGCCGGCACATGTAGGCTCTGCCATGGCGGCATATCCTGAATTTTCATGCACCGGAGGGCCGTTCACGGTGCCGCCCGGCGGTGTATGGCCTATAACTGACATCTATTGTGCCGGCAAAGATGAAACCTTTACTTTTCTTGAGGATGTGCTCACTGAAGTAATGGATCTCTTTCCCTCTCCGTATATCCACATAGGAGGCGATGAAGCAGACAAGACCGAATGGAAGAAATGCCCTCTCTGCCAGACACGAATACGCAAGGAGGGACTTAAAGACGAGGCAGAACTGCAAAGCTATTTCATTAAGAGAATGGAAGCCTTTGTAAGCTCAAAGGGGCGTCATCTGATTGGCTGGGATGAGATACTTGAAGGAGGCCTTGCCCCCGGAGCGGCGGTGATGTCATGGCAGGGTTTCGAGGGTGGCATCGCAGCTGCAAAAGCAGGTCACAATGTTGTGATGACTCCTGTTTCACACTGCTATTTCAATATTTACCAGGGTGATCCCGCAAATGAGCCTGCTTCATACAGGGGGCTTTTAACTCTGAAAAAGGTATATTCATTTGAGCCTGTCCCGGCAGAACTTAATGAAGAAGAGGCTGAATATGTAATTGGAGCACAGGGGTGCCTGTGGACTGAGTACGTGACTGATGGCAGAACAGCTGAATATATGATACTACCACGTATGACAGCACTTTCTGAGGTGGTCTGGTCAACGCCTGAAAGCCGCAACTGGGAAGGATTCAATGACCGTCTTGTAAAGATGATGGAACGGTTTGATGCCATGGGAGTAAACTGTTCAAAAGGTTCATACAGGGTAGACATGACCGCATCATACAATGCAGAGACTAACAGCATTACCCTTGAACTGACAAGTGAACAGCCGTCACCCGGGATAAGGTATACCACTGACGGAAGTGATCCGGACAGTTCATCTCCGTTATATGAAAATCCCCTGCCGGTTATCGTCACCACCACCGTAAAGGGGGCCATTTTCTCAGAAGGGAAAATGATGGGAGGTGTCAGTGAAAAGAAAGTGAACATCAGCAAATCGACCGGCAAATCAGTTGCATATCATATACCCTTCAGCGACAGGTACAGGGCTTTTGGTGAAAAAACGCTTGTCAACGGCATTGAGGGTGGAGGAGCCTTTGATGACGGCCACTGGCAGGGATTCGAAGGAACGGATATGGATGTAATAATTGACCTCGGCACAGCGATGCCGGTGACAGTTATCAGCACTCGTTTCCTGGCTGCCACCGGCAGCTGGATATTCCTTCCTCATTGGGTAGAGTTCTCACTCTCAGAGGATGGTAACACCTTCTCCGCTCCTCAAAAAGTAGAGACTGCAATTGCACCGGAGGATCAGGGCAAGGAGGCCATTGTTTACTTCGTTTCCTTTCCTGAGGCACAGGCAAGATACGTCAGGGTTCTTGCCAGGGGACAGGGCATCTGTCCTCAGTGGCACCCCGGTGCCGGAGGAAAGGCCTGGCTCTTCTGTGACGAGGTTACAGTTGATTAATAACCGCTCATAGACAATTCACAAATCGTCAATAGCATTCACAAAATCGCAAGTCGCAAATCGCAAATCGCAAATCGCAAATTATTTAAATTCCCCGAAAAGGGTTGATTTGTTGTACTTCTTGACTATCAGACCGAAAAACAATGCCGTCCAGAATGAGAACAGAGCATAGACAAGGGCAGGTTTGACCATATCATTACTCTGGATCAATGTGCCTGCCACCAACAGGGCCAGTGTAGTATTCTGAAGGGCTACCTCCACTCCTATTGTAAACCCGCTCCTTATTCCGGTGCGTCCAATAAAACCCATCAGGAATCCGGAGCCAAAAGCTGCCAGGTTGATAAACAAAGCGTAAGGAATAATACTCCGTACTTCTGCAAGGCTGATACCGGACCCTCCCTTTGACTCATCAGCAAATGCTATGATGGCATAAACCCCGGCGAAGAAAATGATCATAGCCGTTCTGACAGGTTTTTGTATCTTTTCAGCCAGGGCCCACCACCTGAACCTGACAAAAACACCTGCAGCGGCAGGAAGAAGCGTGACAAAGAATATCTGCAGAAATGATTCAAGAAACGGAAGTTCAAAGGAAGAGTGTCTGCCCATATATACTGTGAGGGCGATGTTCACCAGCAATGGTATTGTCAGGAGGGTAAGAATGCTGTTGATAGTTGTAAGCGTGACAGCCAGGGCAACGTTACCGCGGAACAGAACGGTAACAAAACCGGATGTGGTACCCCCGGGGCAGGCAGCCAGAATAATAAACCCAACCTTTATTGCCGGGGGCAGATTTGTAAAGTAGGTGATAAAAAAGGCTATCAGGGGAAGAAGGATCATCTGCGCAAAAAGACCCAGGAAAAATGGTTTGGGAGAATGATAAATCTTTCTTAGGTCGTCAAGGTTGATTGACAATCCTATCCCAAACATGATTGTGGCAAGCACGCCGCTTACAAGAAAGTCCATATATGTCAGATTCATTGCTGACATTATGCGGGATAATTAAAAAGGTCCGAACGGCATGCAGGGAACATAAGTTTCATAATTCAGATGGAAGGTAAAGTAAAGATATTTTGTTCTTTTTTGTTGCTTTACATAACATTTTAATATTTTTAGGCTATGCCACGTTATCTCATTTCCGACAGGTTACGTATCACCAGGCTTTTCACCGAGTTTTATGAAAGCGAAAAAGCGGGAGGAATAGTTCTTCTGTTTTGCACTGTAGCATCCCTTATTTTTGCGAACTCATCATTAAGTGATGGTTATGCCGGTTTCTGGCACCATAAGATTGGACCTCTCAGCGCAGAACACTGGATAAATGACGGTCTTATGGCTATCTTTTTCCTACTGATAGGCCTTGAGCTTGAGAGGGAGATTTATGTAGGTGAACTGTCTGTTGTTAAAAACGCGATGTTACCCGTTGCGGCGGCGGCAGGAGGAATTATTGTGCCGGCCGGGATTTATACTTTATTTAACCTGGGAACTCCGACACAACCAGGTGCCGGAATACCTATGGCAACTGACATTGCTTTTGCCCTGGGCGTCCTTTCTCTTCTCGGCCGGAGAGTACCGACATCGCTTAAGGTATTCCTGGCAGCTCTTGCTGTAGCCGATGACCTTGGTGCGATAATGGTGATCACTCTTTTCTATTCAGATTCAATTATATGGGGCAACCTGATAATCTCACTGTCTGTTTTTGCACTATTGGGGTTACTCAATAACCTTAAGGTCAGGAACCTGATACCATATGTTATTGGTGGGATGGTAATGTGGTATTTCATGTACCTGTCAGGCGTTCATGCAACAATCACCGGGGTACTGCTTGCTTTTGTCGTGCCCTTTGGTGACGGGACCAACAGGTCTCCTTCATATATCCTTCAGCACATCCTGCACAAGCCTGTTGCCTTTGTGGTCCTGCCTCTTTTCGCCCTTGCCAACACCGCCATTACGATAGGCAGCGGTTTTCAGAGCTCCATTTCTGAACCTTATGCAATTGGTATTCTGGCTGGACTGATACTTGGTAAGCCCATGGGTATTATGTTTTTTACCCTGGTGGCAGCAAGGACACGTTTCTGTACAATGCCATCGGATCTTAAGTGGCAGCACATCTCCGGTGCAGGTTTCCTTGCAGGGATCGGATTCACAATGTCTATCTTCATTACGTTGCTTGCTTTTGATGATCCTGTCATAATCAACAACGCCAAACTCATGATACTGATCGGGTCACTGACTGCAGGAGTGATAGGATTCATTATACTGAAATCAGTTCTTAAAACAGAAGTGAAGGCAGGGCCTGAATGACAAAAACGCAGAAAATTGACAGAAGAGATATTAAGAATCATCCGCAGACTACAGGCCATTGCACAGGCCGGCATTCATTATTCAGATAACGCATTTGACCTTCAGCGGTATGAAGAGTTGCGAGAACTTAGCGTGCAGATGGCAGCACAGATCTCAGATGCTGAACCGGATAAGATAAGAAATCTGTTTACGGGTGACACTGGATTTCAGACCCCTAAAGTCGATATCAGGGCAGTAGTTCTCAAAGATAAGCGAATACTGCTCGTCAGGGAACGGTCTGACAACAGATGGTCAATGCCGGGCGGATTTGCAGATATTAATTACTCCCCGGCAGAGGTGGCTGTGAAAGAGGTTGCTGAAGAGGCAGGGCTTGAAGTCAAGGTAAACCGCCTGCTGGCGGTTGTTGATACTGACAGACATAACTTCCCTCCTCTGGAGTTCCATTATTACAAGCTTATCATCCTGTGTGACCTTATCGGGGGTGAGCTTCGCGGCAGCGATGAAACAGAGGAGGCACGGTTCTTTGACCCTGATGATCTGCCAGAACTGTCAGAAAAACGTAATACCCCAGAGCTCTTTGCACTTATAAAAGAGCTGCTTAAAAATAACATCACCTTTCTTGACTGAAATAAAATGTATTTATACTCACATGTCTGGAAGTCGTTTATACGCAATGAAAGATGGAGGAGGAGTCTTTTTGTAAGAATATTTTACATTTTCATTACCCTCTACCTGCTCCTGCTATTTTTTATCCTCGGTCATGAAATAAACAAGATCCTTGCAAATGTCGGTGGCGA
>JAQBHM010000018.1:0-7537 GCA_032127795.1 Bacteroidales bacterium
CGGAATTCCTCGCCTCCAAAGGAGTAAAGGAACTGATCCTTATAGCACAGGACCTCAGTTATTACGGAATTGACCTGTATGGGAAGCAGATGCTCACACATCTCGTTTCTGAGCTGGCGGCAGTGAAGGGTATTGAATGGATCAGGCTGCATTATCTCTATCCTTCAAATTTTCCAATGGAGATTCTTGACCTTATGAACTCCAATGCCAAAGTCTGCAAGTATATCGATATACCCATACAGCATATCTCAGAAAATATGCTTAAGAAGATGCGAAGAGCTCATGGCGGTGCTGACACCAGGGCCCTTCTGAAAGAAATAAGAAAGAGGTTGCCTGATGCGGTTATCCGTACAACAGTCATTGCGGGTCATCCGGGAGAGACTGGAGATGATTTCAGAGAACTCCTCAGCTTCATCAAAGAATTCAGGTTTGACAGACTGGGAGCATTTCGCTACTCTCATGAAGAAGACACTTACGGCTACATCAATTATCAGGATGACATTCCTGAAAAGACCAAAGAGAGCAGGGTGTCGAAGATCATGAAGCTGCAGCAGAAGATATCGGGTGAACTTAATGAGGCAGCCGTGGGGCGGACAATAAAAATTATCATCGACCGGAAAGAGGGGTTGTTCCAGGTAGGGCGCAGTGCAGGAGACTCTCCCGAGGTAGATCAGGAAATACTCATTACCGGCACGACGAAAATAAAACCCGGCACCTTTATCAATGTAAAGATCACCGGGTCAACAGAGTATGATCTGTATGCAGAAGCCCTAAAGGACTAATCCTCTTTTTTTTCAGGCTCTTCCGCATCTTCAGCGGTCTTTTTCTTTCCCACCTTGAATGAGAGTTCCTCCTTGCCTTTTGAGTACCCAACATTTATTGTGGCTCCTTCCTTCAGCGATGCTTTTATAATAACCTCTGCAAGAGGGTCTTCGAGATATTTCTGTATAGCCCGTTTAAGGGGACGGGCACCGAACTGCACATCAAAACCCCGGTCTGCAATGAAATCCCTGGCCTGTGAAGACAGTTTCACCGTATACCCCAGTGCAGCCGTGCGGACATACAGACCCTTGAGTTCAATGTCAATTATCTTATCAATATCCTCTCTTGTAAGATGGTTGAACATAATTACATCATCGATTCTGTTCAGAAATTCCGGAGCAAAGGTCTTCTGCAACGCCTTCTGCAGGATGCTCTTGGAATAATCATCCCGTGAAAATTTCTTTGATGATGTCTCAAAGCCAACGCCTGATCCGAACTCGGAAAGCTGACGTGTGCCTATGTTTGATGTCATTATTACGATAGTGTTCCTGAAATCAACTCTTCGGCCGAGGCTGTCTGTCAGCTGACCCTCGTCAAGTACCTGTAACATAATATGAAACACATCAGGATGTGCCTTCTCAATCTCATCAAGAAGCACTACCGAATATGGTTTGCGTCGCACTTTCTCAGTCAGCTGTCCTCCCTCTTCATATCCAACATATCCGGGAGGCGCTCCCACAAGGCGTGAGACAGAGAATTTCTCCATGTACTCACTCATATCAATCCTGATCAGGTTATCAGTAGTCTCAAACAGGAATTTGGCAAGTACTTTTGCAAGCTGGGTCTTTCCAACACCTGTGGGGCCAAGGAAGATGAATGTACCTATTGGTTTGTTCGGGTCTTTCAATCCTGCCCTGTTACGCTGTATTGACTTGACGATCTTTGCAATGGCGGCATGCTGGCCAATCACACTACCGCTTAGCTCATGACCCATCTGGAGCAATCTTGTACCTTCTGTCTGGGCTATACGCTGTACCGGCACACCGGTCATCATTGCGACAACCTCTGCCACCTTCTCTGAATCTACAGTCTCACGATTGGCTACAAGTTCCTTTTCCCACCTTTTCTTTTCAACCTCTATCAGGTCCAGAATGTCACGCTCCTTATCCCTGAAGCTGGCAGCACGTTCATAATTCTGGTTTTTCACAGCGCTGCTCTTCTCCTTCTTTGTATCCTCCATCTGTTTTTCCAGCGCCAGTATTTTCTCAGGGACGACAATATTTGAGATATGCACCCTTGAACCAGACTCATCAAGTGCGTCAATAGCCTTGTCGGGAAGGTGCCGGTCACTGATATACCTGTTTGTCAGTTTCACACAGGCAACAATGGCATCCGGGGTATAAGTCACATTGTGATGATCCTCATACTTGTCCTTGATATTATTAAGAATGTCTATTGTTTCTTCTATGGTTGTAGGTTCAACCATCACTTTCTGGAACCTGCGTTCCAGGGCTCCGTCCTTCTCGATATGCTGTCGGTATTCGTTGAGCGTGGTTGCTCCGATGCACTGTATCTCGCCCCTTGCCAGGGCCGGCTTGAGCATATTTGCTGCATCGAGTGATCCGCTGGCACCTCCTGCGCCAACGATGGTGTGGATCTCGTCAATAAAAAGAATAATATTGTCATTCTTGGCAAGCTCATTGAGAATAGCCTTCATTCTCTCTTCAAACTGACCGCGGTATTTTGTGCCTGCGACTATGGATGCCAGGTCAAGTGCAACAACCCTTTTGTTGAAAAGTACCCTCGAGACATTCCTCTTGATAATCCTGAGTGCCAGTCCTTCAGCAATGGCAGACTTGCCTACGCCTGGTTCGCCTATTAAAACAGGGTTGTTTTTCTTTCTTCTTGACAGTATCTGTGCCAGGCGTTCAATCTCCAACTCACGCCCCACGACAGGATCAAGACGTCCTTCTTCAGCTGCCTTTGTAAGGTCGATTCCAAAGTTGTCAAGGACCGGGGTGTCAGAGGAACTTTTGGCTGCGGCCTGTCCCTGCTGTTGTCTGCCACTCTGTCCGGAACCGCCCCCCGGAAACATACCTTCATCATCCTCATCACGGGGAAAGTCAGCCTGTGCGGCAGGATTGCCGGCCTCAACAGCTTTTTTGACAAGGCTGTAATCAATGTCAAGTTCTGTCAGAAACCTTGTTACCAGGTTACTTTCATCACGAAGTATGGCCATGAGCAGGTGTTCCGTATCAATCACCTTGGTCTTGAGTGCCTTGGCTTCAATGTGTACCAGCCTCAAAACTCTCTCAGTGCTCTTAAGCAGAGGAAGTATCTCATTGTCGGCCATTGCTACCGGTTTTTCAGCCTTGATGCTTTTTTCTATCGACCCCTTTAGCATCAGCAGGTCTACACCGTTGTTGAGGAGAATATCCACAGCCACACCTTCGCCTTCGCGTAAAATGCCAAGGAAGAGATGTTCAGGGCTGATATGACTGTTGCCCAGCCTGATTGCTTCTTCCTTGCTGTATCCAAGGATATCATTGACTCTCTGTGAGAAATATGCGTCCATTATGTAGTTTTAGTGAGCGGTACTGACAATTTTGTCATTTTTAACTGCCAAAAGTGCATAAACAGCCCGTTTTCAAAGTTAAATCTATTGTTAATAACTATGTTCAATTATCATGCCCAATTTTTAACACAGAATGTTAACAAATCTAAGGCTGAAAAGGTTAAAAGAACCACCAATTTTCATTAATTTCGAGGACAATTTAATACAAAGATTTATTTTATCCTAAATTATTAAAAGTCAATCTGATATGTCAGATCAAACAAAGATTATCAAAGTCAATATTGAAGAGGAGATGAAGTCGGCTTACATTGATTATTCAATGTCAGTCATTGTGTCAAGGGCATTACCCGATGTCAGGGACGGTCTTAAGCCGGTCCACCGCAGGGTTCTCTTCGGTATGTCAGAGCTTGGAGTAGCGGCAGGAAAGGCTCATAAGAAATCAGCAAGGATAGTGGGGGAGGTCCTCGGGAAATATCATCCGCACGGCGACTCATCGGTTTATGAAGCAATGGTTCGCATGGCACAGGAGTGGTCTCTGAGGTATCCGCTTGTAGACGGACAGGGGAACTTCGGATCCATCGACGGTGACAGCCCTGCTGCAATGCGTTATACTGAGGCACGTCTCAAGCGCATAGCAGAGGAGACACTGTCAGATATTGAAAAGGGCACTGTGGATTTCCAGCCCAATTTCGATGACACGCTGCAGGAACCCACGGTTCTGCCTACAAGGATACCCAACCTTCTTGTCAATGGCGCATCAGGAATAGCAGTGGGAATGGCCACCAATATGCCGCCGCATAACCTCACAGAGTCGATAAATGCAATTATTGCATATATTGACGATCCGGAAATAACAATTGAGGGGCTGATGGAACATATCAAGGGACCTGATTTTCCTACCGGCGGAATAATATACGGTGAGCAGGGCATCAGAGATGCTTTTGAAACCGGCAGGGGACGTATTGTTGTCAGGGCACGCACTGAAATTGAAATTACTCATTCAGGCAGGGAATGCATTGTCGTTTCCGAAATACCCTATATGGTCAACAAGGCCGAAATGATCAAGAAGATAGCCGACCTGATCAATGAAAAGAAACTTGAAGGTATCTCATATATAAATGATGAGTCGGACCGCAATGGTATGCGAGTGATTATTATCCTTAAGAAAGAGATGCCCGCCAATATCATTCTGAATCACCTGTACAAACACTCACAGCTTCAGACATCGTTCAATGTCAATAACATAGCCCTCGTCAGGGGGAGGCCCAAAACACTCAATCTCAAAGACCTCATTGACAACTTCGTAAAGCACAGACATGATGTGATAGTACGTCGTGCACGCTTCGATCTGGACCAGGCTGAGAAAAGGGCACACATCCTTGAGGGACTTATCATTGCCAGTGATAATATCGACGAGGTCATTGCCATCATCCGCAGTTCACAGAACACAGATATTGCCAGGGAAAGGCTCAGCGAACGTTTCAGCCTCTCTGACATACAGTCGCGCGCCATTGTTGAAATGCGCCTGCGTCAGCTGACAGGACTGGAACAGGACAAGCTGAGGGCAGAATACGGGGAAGTTCAGAAACTCATTGAATATCTGAAGAATATACTTTCTGATGAGTCACTGCAGATGAAAATCATCAAAGAAGAGCTCATAGAGATACGCGATAAATATGGAGACAAGCGCCGGTCAGAGATCGTTCCGGCAGCCGGTGAGTTCAATCCGGAAGACTTCTATGCAGATGACGAAATGGTGATCACCATCTCTCATATGGGTTATATCAAGCGTACACCACTGACTGATTTCCGTCGCCAGAACAGGGGAGGGACAGGAGCGAAGGGAGGCTCAACACGTGATGAGGACTTCATAGAACATCTCTACGTAGCCACAATGCACAATACCATGCTCTTATTTACTCAGAGCGGGAAATGTTACTGGCTGAAGGTATATGACATTCCGGAAGGGACCCGGATAAGTAAGGGAAGAGCTATACAGAACCTTATTAATATTGAACAGACAGATAGCCTCAGAGCCTTTATCAATGTAACTACTCTGACAGATACTGAATATATCAATAACAACTTCATCGTCCTCTGTACAACCAAAGGAGTTATCAAGAAGACATCACTTGAAGCCTATTCCAGGCCGCGGGCCAATGGTGTCAATGCTATAACCGTCAGAGAGGGAGACGAGCTGCTGGAAGCAAGAATGACCAACGGCAAGCATGAAATAATGCTGGCAGTAAGATCAGGAAGGGCTGTCAGATTTCCTGAGGCAACCGTGCGCCCTATGGGACGTACCGCTTCCGGTGTGAGGGGGATAACACTTTCCGGCACTGATGATATTGTTATAGGAATGATAACCGTTCTGAACGAGTCCGAGGATGTACTGGTGGTATCTGAAAAAGGCTACGGAAAAAGGTCTTCGATAGCTGATTACCGTATCACGAACCGTGGAGGGAAAGGTGTCAAGACTATCAATGTCACGGAAAAAACGGGCAAACTTATAGCACTTAAGGATGTCAGTGACCAGAATGATCTCATTATAATAACGCAGGGTGGGAATATTCTCAGACTCCCCGTAAGCGCCCTCAGATTAATGGGAAGAGCAACACAGGGGGTGAAACTGATAAATCTTAAAGAAAAAGACTCAATAGCGTCGGTTGCCTATGTAGAAGTAAATGAGGAAGATGACGTTGATATTGCAGAAATTTCAGCAGTAACACCGGAGAGTGAAGAGTAATTTGGCAAATTATTTGAAGATTAGATTCTAAAGTTTTATTTTTGACCACGATAAATTTCTAATTGCAAATTAGCGAATCATGAAGAAGATCACAATTTTATTAATGGCAGTAATGATTTCATTTGCTGCTTCTGCTCAAAAGGGCAAAGTTAGTGCTGCAGAAAGCTTCATAGCACAGGGAGCTTTTGACAAAGCCAAGGAAGCAATTGAGACTGCCATTGCCAATCCAAAATCTGCTGTGCTTGCAAAAACCTATTATGTTAAAGGAAAGCTTTGCCAGGCTGCATTTGACTCTGGCAATCCGAAGTTCGCTGAACTTTATCCTGACATTCTTAATGAGGCTCTTAAAAACTTCCAGAAAGCCATGGAAATGGATCCGAAGATGACGAACATTCTCATTAAAGACAATGCTTATGCGATGCTTGGGAACTCGTTTCTTAATGATGCCATTGCAAAGTTCTCCGACAAGGATTACGAAGGTGCATTGAAGGCATTTGAAAGCAACGTAGAAATAGCAGGAAGTGATGTTTATGTTGGTATGGTAGACACCCTGGTTATTTTTAATGCAGGCCTTGCCGCATATAATGCAGGTCTGTTCGAAGAAGCAATTAAACATTTCCGTGCATGCACAATTTCAGGTACTGAAGATACCAAGCCTTATATTTTTATGTCTGACAGTTATCTTAAACTGAAAGATACTCTTCAGGCAGAATCAGTACTCGGTGAAGGAGTGAACGCTTATCCTGACACACTTGATATCATCCTGCAGGCTACCCAGTTCTACCTTGATGCTGATAATTCGGAAAAAGCATTCGAGTTTGTAAAAAAGGCAATGGACAAAGATCCGGGTAACTATATACTCTATCTGGTAGAAGGCAGCCTTTATATGAAGACAAATGACTATATAAACGCCATAAAAAGCATGGAGAAGTCGCTTGAGCTCAACCCGACGCAGTTCGAGAGCAACTATAATATTGGTTTATGCTTTGTTTCCATGGCAAACAATATGCTTACCGAGGCTAACATGATAGCAGACAATGCTGCATATGAAAAGGCTAAGAACAAGGCCTTTGTTGAGATGGAGAAAGCTATACCATTCTTCCTCAAGGCAGAGCAGGCCAATCCGACATCAGTTGCCACACTTGAGTTTCTCCGTGAGATATATCTCAAGGTTAAAATGATGCCTGAATTTGAAGCATACAAGAAGAAAGTTGAAGATCTTCAGCAATAATATTAAGCTGTTATTAAAAAGAGCACCGGATGACGGTGCTTTTTTTTTGTAGGCAGGGAGGCTGAGGTTGAGGTTAAGGTTGAGGTTAAGGCTGAGAAAGTTTTTTACCGCCTGACTGAATAAAAGCTGTAGTTGAATACTCGGTTGAAAGTGCCGGATGCAGGAAAATCAGGTTCAAAATTGAGGGGAGGGGAGATATTGTATAAAATCTCCAAAATTACCC
>JAQBHM010000019.1:0-7961 GCA_032127795.1 Bacteroidales bacterium
CTATGCTCTATGCTTTTCACTATTGCCTATTCCCTATTCACTATTCCCTATTCACTATTGCCTAATGCCTATTCACTATTCCCTATTCCCTATTCCCTATTCCCTATTGCCTAATGCCTATTCCCTATGCTCTACGCTCTATTCCCCATCAGAGCCTGTTGATATATTCGCTTATCACCCTCGGATAATGCTCATATTCAAGGGCATGGATCCTGTCAGCCAGTGACTTAGCATCGTCATCAGGCAAGACAGGGCACTCTGCCTGAAAGATAATATCGCCCGAATCGTACACTTCATTGACAAGATGAACGGTTATACCGCTCTTCTTCTCCCCTGCTGCCAGCACAGCCTCATGCACCCTGTCGCCGTACATGCCTTTGCCACCGAATGCCGGAAGCAAGGCAGGATGAATATTGATGATCCGCCCTTTATAAGCACTTATTATTTCAATCGGGACCAACCAAAGAAATCCGGCAAGCACTATCATATCCGTACCCCTTCGGAGGAGCATTGAAAGAACCTCTCCGGTCTCATAAAACTGCTTACGGTCGAAAAAAAATGCATCAATGCCTAACATTGCAGCCCGTTTCATTACCATAGCCTGAGGCTTATTTGACAAAACCAGGTCGACTTTCGCTTTTTTTCCGTTCGAAAAGTATCGGATTATGTTTTCAGCATTACTCCCGGCACCAGAGGCAAAAATGACTATATTCTTCATTATCTGTTGTTTATGATCAAATGGTTGAGCAGGTACTTATATTGCGGGGAAGAGGCTAAATAACTGTTTATTTGATTATTACTTGGGGTGTATTATAAATTTCTCGTAAATTGCTTGAAAAATATGGTACAAATATATTTCTTTGCAGAGTTTTAAAAACAAGTATTAACGTAAAATTGATTAGTATGTCTGACATTTCAACCAGAGTAAAGCAGATCATTGTCGAGAAGCTTGGTGTAGACGAATCAGAAGTTACACCTGAGGCTCATTTCACAAATGACCTTGGTGCAGATTCCCTTGACACTGTAGAGCTTATTATGGAATTCGAAAAGGAGTTCAACATTGGTATACCAGATGATCAGGCTGAGAGCATCAGCACGGTTGGTGAAGCTATCAAGTACATTGAGGAAAACGCCAAGTAGTTTTCTTGCAATTCCCTATAATGAGAAGAGTGGTAGTTACCGGAATGGGGGCTTTGACCCCTGTCGGCAACACGCTGCAGGATTATTGGAAAGGTCTTGTTGACGGTGTCAGCGGTGCTGGTCTGATAGGCAATTTTGATGCCTCTAAGTTCAAGACCCGTTTTGCCTGTGAGGTAAAGGGTTATGATCCGGCCAATTTTTTTGAACGGAAGGAAGCCCGTAAAATGGACCGTTATGCTCAATACGCCTTTGTTGCTGCCGGTGAAGCAATAGCAGATTCCGGCATTGACCCAGAAGCCTCAGATAAAGACCGTATAGGTGTCATCTGGGCTTCCGGCATAGGCGGGATTGAGACCATACTTGAAGAGATGAGAGGGTTTCTTACGGGTGATGGCACCCCGCGTTTCAACCCTTTTTTCATTCCCAAGATGATCAGCGATATCGCTGCCGGTCTTATCTCCATCAAATATGGATTTCGTGGCCCCAACTTTTCAACGGTATCCGCCTGCGCCTCTTCCACAAACGCTTTGATCGATGCTTTTCACTATATCCGCCTGGGTAAAGCCGATGTTTTTATTACAGGTGGATCTGAAGCAGCAATAAACGCTGCAGGTGTTGGTGGTTTTAATGCCCTCCAGGCCCTCTCAACGAACAACGAAGAGTATTCCACTGCCTCTCGTCCTTTTGATGTCACCAGGGACGGTTTTGTCATAGGAGAAGGCGCAGGAGCACTCATCCTCGAAGCTTATGACCACGCCGTGGCCCGCGGTGCCAAAATCTATGCCGAAGTAATTGGCACCGGCCTTACAGCTGATGCATACCACATCACCGCTCCTCACCCTGACGGCCTGGGAGCCATAAACGTCATGAAACAGTGTGTGGATGAAGCCGGCTTGCGTCTTGAGGATGTAGATTACATCAATGTTCACGGCACCGCTACACCCCTGGGTGACATAGCAGAGACAAAAGCCATCGTAAACCTCTTCGGCGAGCATGCTTATAAATTGAATATCAGCTCTACGAAATCTATGACGGGCCACCTTCTGGGTGCTGCAGGAGCCGTTGAAGCAATTGCAACCATAATGGCCCTGATACACGACATTGTACCTCCAACAATCAATTTCAGGAATCCTGATCCGGCAATAGATCAGAAACTCAACCTGACAGTGAACAAGGCACAAAAAAGAACTGTCAACGTGGCATTGAGCAATACTTTCGGCTTTGGCGGTCATAATGCCTCCATTTTACTTAAGAAATTTGAGATGTAGTGTTCCTGCTACGCGATAACAATAATAATACTCTTATACATGACAGACGGGACTTTGGCAGCCGTCTGAAATCTTTAATAGGCTTCCGTCCGCGAAACCTGAGGCTTTATGAAATGGCCTTCATTCACCGTTCTGCATCTTTCTCCCTACCTGACGGTTCCCGGATCAATAACGAAAGACTGGAATACCTGGGCGATTCTATTATTGAATCTATCATCTCGGAATATCTCTTCAATCTCTATCCTGACGCCAGTGAAGGATTCATGACTAAAACCAGATCGAGGGTAGTCAACAGGGATATGCTCAACCGTCTTGCAATCTCCATGCAGATGGGAAGCCTCATGGTAACCAAAATGCAGTCAACGGGCAATTCCCGCAACCTGTACGGCAATGCCCTGGAGGCACTTGTAGGAGCGCTCTTTATTGATGTGGGCTATGATAAAACAAGCAGGTTCTTTATTAATAAGGTCCTGAAAAAACACCTTAACCTTAACAGCATTCTCGAGGCTGTAACCGATTATAAAAGTCTTATTCTTGAATATGGACAGAAGCACCGTCATCCGGTCAGCTTCAGTTTCTCCGAAGATTCTGACCCTGCAACCTCAAGGCCTGCATTCACAGTTACCCTGGAAATAAACAATGCAATTAGCACGACAGGCCACGGCGATTCAAAGAAAGAAGCAGAACAGGATGCTTCAATGAAGGCATGGGAACAGATTAAAACCACGATGTGAAGGATACGGATAAGATAACAAGACATAACATTCTCTCCGCAGAACCGGCAGAGTTCATGTTTCTTGGAATCGTCACTTCAGAACCTGACTACCGGATGTCTGTAATGCTTAACAGGCAACTGGGCATTTCGCTGCAGCACAGCAGCAATGATATTATCGGCGGATCAGGCGAAGAACCTCCTCATTTTTCTGTTTTCTCAACCTCCCCGCCCATACTTTCCCTTATTTCAAATAAATCTCACGGCAACTTCCTTATCCGGAAACTCAAGACAATTGATTTCTTCCTTATTATTCACGGAGTACCCTCAAGGGCCAAGGCTGAGAACCTTGCTGCTTTGATCAGAAAAAACCAGGATATTACAGCTGTTTTTGTTTTCAGCAGTCCGGAGATCAATGACAGGAATATGAAACTGCTGGTGCAGTAAAAATGGAAAAGGAGGCAATTGCTTACCTCCTCTTCTGCGTTAACCCTAAAACTAACCTAACCTATGAAAAAAACTCCAACGTTTATAGTACAACTATCGTGCCATAAACACTACAAAGATAATTTCCTTTTTCCAATTAACTCTTAAGAAAACCTTAAATTATTGATATTTAACACATTTTTAACGTCTGAGAAGGAAAAAGAAAATTATAACAGGTTGTTAAATTACGTTAAACTGAGGCATGCTGGCAATTAACCTACTACATTTGTTATAGTATGAAGCGTAAGTATATAGTCTTGCTGGCGGTCTTCTTTTTTCTTGCCATTTCAGGCCTGGTAATCATACAGGTAAAATGGATAAACAGCGTTGTAAGCACCGAAGACCAGGAGTTTCGGTTTGGTGTGAACGAAGCTCTGAAGGAGGTTGTCACCGAACTTGAAAAAACGGAGACCTACAACCGGATTATCAGTGAGATGAAGCCGGAGGAATCTGAATTCCCGGCCGCTGATCCGGATTCGCCTTCAGAAAATCAGTCCCCTGAGTCCAGATTGCTTGAAAAATACGGGTTTGACCCGGGAATAAGGCCGGTTATTGTTAACAGAGCCGGAAGAACATATCTTCTGACATCAGACAACAGTACACCTGAGACATTTCCTGAGATTGCAGAACCAACAGGCCAGATCCTGTCAGCAGGGGCTACAGACAGGATGACCAATAAGGTGATCTCAATAGAGAATATCGTGAGCCGTATTCTCCATGAAACTCCTCCGCTTAAAGAACGCTTCTCGTCAGAATATCTGAATAACCTTATCCGTAGCTCACTTAATGCTGTCGGGATTCACCTGGATTATGAATTCGCCGTCAGGGGAGACTTCGGAGGAATGATATACCGTACTCCTGATTACAGCGAAAGCTCCGGCGCCAATAAATACCTCCGGCAACTATTCCCCAATGATCCGGTTCCCGGCAACAACATTCTGTCCATTTACTTCCCCGAGGAGGAAGAATATAAATTCAGCCAGATAGCTTTCATGGCCTTCTCTTCGATGATCATGCTGCTCTTTCTCATAATCCTTTCAACAAGCACCTTTATAGTGATTTTTCGTCAGAAGAGACTCTCCGAGGTAAGGAGCGACTTCATAAATAACATGACCCATGAGCTCAAGACTCCCATAGCTACCATTTCACTTGCCTCGCAAATGCTGGCAGACAAAAATATCCCTGAAAAGGCACGTGACATAAACGGACTGGCAAACATTATCAATGAAGAAAGCATCCGGCTGAAGTTTCATGTTGAGAAAGTGCTTCAGACTGCCATTTTCGAAAAGGTGAAACTGGAGCTTAACAAGCATGAGACTGACATTCATAAGGTGATACAGAAGGCTGTTGACAATTTCGCTCTCCAGGTTACCCGCCGCGAAGGGATAATCTCCACCCACCTTGATGCTGATGATCCGGTATTCATGATCGACGAGGCAAATTTCCTCAATGTCTTCCTGAACCTTATTGACAATGCTCTCAAATATTCAGTGGGCACGCCAGAGATAAGCATCTGCACTTACAATCATAATAAAAGCATAACCATAACGGTTTCTGACAATGGGATAGGCATCTCCAGGGAGAATCAGAAACACATCTTCGAAAAATTCTACCGGGTGCCTTCCGGCAACACTCATAATATTAAGGGATTTGGCCTTGGGCTCAGTTACGTGAAAATGATCATCGATGAACATCACGGAACTATAAAGGCTGAAAGTCAGTTAAACAAAGGGACTAAAATAATTATCCAGCTTCCAAAAAATCAGCAGAAATGAATAAAGTCAGGATATTACTCGCCGAGGATGATCCCAACCTGGGTCTTCTTCTGAATAACTACCTAATAATCCGTGAATATGAGACAACCCTGGTCACTGACGGTGCACAGGCTCTTAAACTCTTCCGTAAGGAAAAATTCACCCTCTGCCTCCTTGATGTGATGATGCCTGAAATGGACGGTTTTACCCTTGCCAGGGAGATAAGGGCTATTGATCCGCATGTTCCTGTAATCTTCCTGACTGCAAAAAATCTCAAGGATGATATTATTGAAGGATTCAGGTCAGGTGCTGATGACTACCTCACCAAACCCTTTTCCATGGAAGAGCTTGTTTACCGTATTGAAGCTATCCTCCGCCGTTCGTCAAAGCAGGAGACAGAAGCCCCACGTGATAAATACATCATCGGAGAATTCACTTTTGAGGTTACTACACAGTTGCTGACAATTAAAAATAAATCCCAGAAACTCACAACCAAGGAATCCGAACTCCTGGAGTTACTATGCCGCCATCGCAATGAGGTACTGGAGCGGAATTTTGCCCTTAAATCAATATGGATTGATGACAATTATTTTAATGCCAGGAGTATGGATGTCTATATCACTAAACTCCGCAAGTATCTCAAAGATGACCCCGCTGTTGCGATACTCAATATTCACGGGAAGGGATATAAGCTGATCTGCTAACCTAAATGTTCCGCGGGTGATTCTTCACGCTGCAGGCGAATATTTCAGTCAAGTTTCAATACTGCCAGGAATGCCTGTTGAGGAACCTCAACATTACCTATCTGGCGCATTCTCTTTTTCCCTTTCTTCTGCTTTTCAAGAAGCTTGCGTTTGCGGGTTATATCTCCTCCGTAACACTTGGCTGTCACGTCCTTACGTACAGCTTTGACTGTTTCACGTGCAATTATCTTCGCTCCTATTGCTGCCTGGATTGCAATATCAAACTGCTGACGCGGTATCAGCTCTCTCAGTTTCTCACACATTCTCCTTCCAAAGTCATAGGCATGGCCCCTGTGTATAAGAGTTGAGAGTGCATCAACCATTTCGCCGTTTAAAAGTGTATCCAGTCTTACAAGGTCAGCCTTTTTGTAGTCTGTAATATGGTAGTCAAATGAGGCGTAGCCTTTTGAGATACTCTTCAGCTTGTCATAAAACCCAAATACGATCTCTGCGAGAGGCATGTCAAAAGTCACCTCAACCCTGTCGCTTGTAAGATAAACCTGGTTTTTTAAAATGCCCCTTTTATCAATACAAAGTTTGAGAATTGACCCCAGGTACTCAGACTTTGATATTATCTGGGCATGGATATATGGTTCTTCAATCTCGTCAATGGTGGTCGCCGGAGGCATTCCTGAAGGGTTATGCACATCGATTATCTCACCTCTTGTTGTAAGGACCCTGAATGATACGTTGGGTACGGTGGTGATAACATCCATGTCAAACTCCCTGTCGAGGCGCTCCTGTACTATTTCCATATGAAGGAGCCCCAGGAAGCCGCATCGGAAGCCGAATCCCAGTGCCGCGGAAGACTCGGGGATAAATGTCAGGGATGCATCATTGAGCTGAAGCTTTTCGATAGAGGCCCTGAGATCTTCGTAGTCATCTGCATCTATAGGGTAAATGCCTGCAAAGACCATGGGCTTCACATCCGCAAAGCCTGAAATGGCTTTGCTGCATGGGCGTGCCACATGAGTAATAGTGTCTCCCACCTTTACTTCCACGGAATTCTTGATACCTGAAATAATATACCCCACATCACCTGCGCTCAGAATTTTCCTTGGTTCGCGCTTTATCTTCAGAACGCCTATCTCATCAGCATCATACTCGCTGCCGGTGTTTACGAACTTAACCATATCATGTGTACGGACAGTCCCGTTTGTAATCTTGAAGTATGCGATAATCCCTCTGAAAGAGTTGAAGACGGAATCGAAGATAAGCGCCTGCAAGGGTGCATCAGGATCTCCGGAAGGCTGAGGTATCCGTTCAATGATTTCGCTGAGGATGCGGTCAATACCCATGCCGGTACGGGCACTGGCTTCAATGATCTCATCGCGTCCGCAACCTGTCAGATCCACTATCTGATCTTTGACCTCCTCAGGCATGGCACTGGGAGAATCCATTTTGTTCAGCACAGGGATGATCTCCAGACCGTGTTCAATGGCCATGTAAAGGTTTGAGATTGTCTGGGCCTGTATGCCCTGTGTAGCGTCAACCACCAGCAATGCCCCCTCGCAGGCGGCAATTGAACGAGACACTTCGTAAGAGAAATCAACATGCCCCGGCGTGTCTATGAGGTTCAGATAATATTTTTTGCCCTGGTCCTCATGTACCATTTGTATCGCATGGCTCTTGATAGTGATACCCCGCTCACGCTCAAGATCCATATCATCAAGTATCTGGTTCTGGAAATCACGGGCATCTATAGTCCCGGTCTTCTCAAGGAGCCTGTCTGCAAGTGTACTCTTGCCATGATCAATATGAGCTATAATGCAGAAATTCCGTATATTATCCATCAGGAGTGGTCAGTTCAATTCAGCTGCAAAGATAAATAATTTGGCCTTTTCTTTACTGCGGCCAA
>JAQBHM010000020.1:0-7503 GCA_032127795.1 Bacteroidales bacterium
CAAAAGATGTTGTAAGAAAGGTCTTTATAATAACTATAGCTTCGGCTTCTGTCAAAAACCGGCCGGGCAATGCACATATATTTGCATCATTGTGTGATCTTGCCAGGCGGCTTATCTCCTCATTCCAGCATACTGCCGACCGTATTCCCTGGTGCTTGTTGGAGGTCATGTTTATACCATTGCCGGAACCGCAGATCGTTATTCCAAATTTAAATTCTCCTCCTTCAACCCAATTACTGAGCGGATGTGCAAAATCAGGATAGTCAACACTTTCTTCTGAAAAACAACCTATGTCTTTTACTTCATACCTGTTTGAAATGAGCCATTTAACAACCTTTTCCTTGATGCGGAAACCGGCATGATCTGCAGTAACAATTACCTTTTCCAAAACTTCTCTATGTTTTTATATAAATATAGTCCTACAATTATTAAAAGTAAAGAAAACATTTTTATCCGTTATTGTTGATAACATGTAACGGACCTCGGTGTATTTTGTTCATTAGTTATAATTTTTTATCATTTTGATCTACATGTAACTTTTATTTAATTGCAAAATGAATTTTTAATCAGTTTAAAAAAGTTTTTGAACCGCGACTGAACATTAAAATGGTCTACATTTGCTTTTTTCAGTCTATTAATAAACCTGTTTAAACGTTTGTTAATATAATTTGTAAATATCTCTGTAACAGAAAAGGTATGTTTTTTGATGTGTTGAGAAGTTGTTTCTAATCTCTTAATACCTTTTTATGCAAAAGAAAAAGAAAAATTGTATGAACAGTATTAACAGGATATAATAGCTATCATAGTTATACATAAACTTAATTTATAAAATAATATGACTGTTAATAACAGCATAAAAAACCCTGAATTATACTCTGATAAAGATATTGGAAATGTTGAGCTGGTAAAGAATATACATAAGCTCAGGCAGGAAAAGAATGCCGTAATACTGGCACATTTTTATCAGACACCTGATATACAAGATATTGCAGATTTTGTAGGAGACAGTCTTGCGCTTTCTCAGCAAGCAGCTGAAACAACGGCTGATATAATTGTTTTTGCCGGTGTAAATTTCATGGCAGAAACGGCAAAAATTTTATCTCCTGAAAAAAAGGTTATTATTCCTGATATCATGGCCGGGTGTTCTCTTGCTGACTCATGCAAAAAAGAGGATTTTGAAAAGTTTATTGATGAAAACCCGGGAAGAACAGTAATAACATATGTAAATACAACCGCTGATATAAAGGCTCTAAGTGATATAAGCTGCACTTCTTCAAATGCAATACAGATTATTGAATCTCTGCCTGAAAATGAAAAAATAATATTCGGGCCTGACAGAAATCTCGGTAATTATATAAAAAGCCTCACTGGAAGGGATATGCTTGTGTGGAATGGAACATGTCATGTTCATGAAGAATTTTCTTTGGAAGCAATACTTAAGCTGAAAGCAGAAAATGAAGGATCCAAACTGATAGCTCATCCAGAATGTGAAATGGCTGTAAGAATTGCTGCTGATTACATTGGATCGACTTCCGGTTTACTTTCTTTTGTAAGCAGAGACAGCGCGAAAACATATATTATTGCAACGGAACCCGGAATAATTTACCAGATGAAAAAGAGGGAGCATGATAAAATATTTATACCAGCTCCTCCAAAAGATTCAACGTGTGGTTGCAGTGAATGTAATTTCATGAAGCTTATCACCCTTGAAAAGATATATAAATCACTTAAATTTGAACAACCGGAAGTAATTGTGAATCCGGGTATAATAAAAAGAGCGGCAGTTCCAATTAGACGTATGCTTGAAATTTCTGCAAAACTGGGGTTGTAAAATGAGAAGATATCTCCTTTTGATACTTGTATTTATAACAGGAATTCTATCCGCACAAAATACGGATGAGATAAAAGAAGGCTTTCAGCAGTTCAGATATCCTAACGGAAATATATCAAGCGAGGGATATATAAGAAATGGAAAGCCCGATGGTTACTGGAAAAGTTATTATGTAACGGGAGTGCTGAAATCAGAAGGTAAAAGGCGCAGCTATCTCCTTGACAGCATATGGGTATTCTTTGATCAGGCCGGGGATACAACTGAAAAGATAAGTTATCTGCTCGGCAAAAGAAACGGCTATTATATTAAATATAAGAAAGATCCGTATTATGGGCTATATGTATATTCCAGGGAGTTGTTTGCGGGAGACAAAAAAGAAGGAGTAGCACGTATCTTTTATGCCGATGGCAAAATAAAACAGACCCTGCCCTATTATAATGGGCGTAAGGATGGATTATCACGGGAATATGACAGCGAAGGAAAGATTATCACTCTTCTTGAGTACAATAATGATTTTCTGGTAAGCCGTGAAAAAATCAATTTCACTGATTCACAAGGATTGAAGCAGGGAGAATGGCTTGAGTTTTACCCTGGAGGAAATATAAAGGTTGAAAAAAACTACCGTAATGACCAGCTCCACGGTTACTATAAAGAATACGATGAAAGAGGCAGGCTCCTTGTGACTCTGCTATATGAAGACGGAAGGGTAACGGGCACGGACATTGACGCTGGCGAAGACATTGAGATTGTAAACAGATATGATGAAAACGGACGGTTGAAATTTTCCGGCCCCTTTAAGGAGGGTGTTCCGGTTGGCATACACCGGGAATATAATCAGGACGGAAGTGTAAGTGGAGCAAAAATCTATAATGATAACGGACTTTTGATCTCTGAAGGAATTGTTGATGAATCAGGAAACCGCAATGGAGCGTGGAAGGACTTTTCTCCTGAGGGCATTGTAATTGCTGAAGGAGTATATTATGAAAACAGGCGAACAGGTACATGGAAGTTTTACTCGTCAACAGGGAGGCTTGAGCAGGCCGGCTCTTACAGCAACGGGCGTATAGACGGCACCTGGCGCTGGTATTATCCGGAAGGTGAATTGTTACGTGAAGAAGATTATTACCAGGGACGGAGAGACGGTAATTTAACCGAGTTTACAAGGATTGGAGAAGTAATTGCTCAGGGCAACTATGCTGACGGGGAGAGGAATGGGGAGTGGACGATCAAGAGCGGAGACAACACTGAAACAGGAACATATCTTCTTGGGTTGCGAGATGGACAGTGGAGGGCTTTTTATGCCAACGGAAAACCAAGATTCAAGGGCACCTACAACCAGGGCAACCCCAACGGTCATCATATACTCTATTATGAGAACGGGAGGATTAAGGAGGACAGCTATTTTCAGAACGGGCTTCGAACAAAGACCTGGAAGAAATACAATGAAGACGGAGAGGTAGTGCTCACAATTACATACAAGGATGACATTGAGACCAGCATAAACGGAGTGAGCATCAAGCTGCCCCAATCCGATGTAAGACTCATTAAATGACAGTATAATGAGCGAAAAATTCAATGTAAGAAATGAGGTGACCCTTACCGGAGATGCAGAGCTGGAGAAACAGCTGCGTCCTTTGTCATTTATTGATTTTAAAGGCCAGCAACGAATAACCGACAACCTGGAAGTATTCGTCACGGCAGCGCGGCAGCGCGGCGAAGCTCTTGATCACGTTCTCCTTCACGGCCCGCCCGGGCTTGGCAAAACAACTCTGGCAACAATTATTTCAAATGAACTGAAGGTCAAGCTGAAGGTGACATCAGGTCCTGTCCTTGACAAACCCGGAGACCTTGCAGGGCTTCTTACCAGCCTTGACGAGGGCGATGTTCTTTTCATTGATGAAATTCACAGACTTAGTCCGGTAGTGGAGGAATATCTCTATTCGGCAATGGAAGACTATCAAATTGATATAATGATAGATAAGGGACCCGGTGCGAGATCGGTACAGCTGAAGCTGAGCCCCTTCACGCTTATTGGAGCCACAACCAGGTCAGGATTACTGACGAGTCCTCTGAGAGCACGATTCGGAATTAAATTCCATCTCGAATATTATGATACCCCCGTGCTGGATGGAATAGTAAAAAGGTCTGCAGATATTCTTAAAATACCAATAGACAGGCAGGCTTCATTCGAAATTGCATCACGAAGCAGGGGAACGCCAAGGATTGCCAATGCACTTCTGAGAAGAGTGCGTGACTTTGCACAGGTCAAAGGTACCGGATCTATAGACCTCGCCATAACGCGCTACAGCCTCGAAGCGCTTAATATTGACAAACATGGCCTTGATGAAATGGATAACAGGATCCTCAGAACAATAATTGAAAAATTTAAAGGCGGACCTGTGGGGATAAGCAATATCTCAACAGCCATAGGGGAAGAGAGCGGTACCCTTGAGGAGGTCTATGAACCGTTTCTCATCAAGGAGGGCTATCTCAAACGTACTCCGCGGGGACGAGAGGCAACAGAGACAGCATACAGGCATCTGGGAATTGTTCCGGGCACAGGAGGAAAGCTGTTCTGATAAAATTCAGATCACATTGCTGGTTTTTTCGAGACCCTTTAAGTCAAGGATCCGGATCTTACGGCCTGTAAGCTCTATCAGCATATCACTTTTGAATTCGGAGAGAAGCCTTATAACTGACTCAGTGGCAGTACCCACAATATTGGCCAGCTCTTCACGGGTGAGGGTTATGCGTAAATATTTCTGTTCATCCAATCCAAAATCCTTTACAAGCTGAAGAAGAACCTCTGCAACACGCTCCCTGACAGTTTTTTGTGCAATGTCTGTGATATATGAATTTGCCTCTGCCAGCTCATGACAGGTAAGCTTGACAATTTCAAATGAAAATGCAGGATTGGTTTTTACAAACTGAATAAGAAGCTCAGAAGGAATGAAGCAGGCCTGGCAGTCCTCGATAACCTTTGCCGAAGTACAGGCGGGCTCATTGCTCAGTACAGACCTGTAGGCGATGATATCACCCTTTCTGGCAAACCTTATGATCTGTTCCTTCCCGTCAATACCGGTCTTAAAGACCTTTATGATACCTGAATTTATACAGTAGAAGCCGCTGATCCTGTTGCCTTCATTATAGAGAATATCTCCCCGCCTGTAATGTCTGTAATCCTTTTCAAAATTCAGACGGTCGGTCTCATCTCTGGTCAGAAAACGAAAGACGGAGCTTGTTTCAAAGGCACACTTGTCACAAAATGAAATGGCAGAATCATGTTGTTTCATTGAAATATAAATTTGTACACAAAGATTGCAAATAGAGTTGAATATCTGTTGCCAATTCATAAAAAAGGAACGAAAATCGACAACAGGTACATTTAGGGTGATAGATCCTTTCGCTTTTTATCAAATTATCTCTGTCCCGAACTGGCCAAGGAATCTTATGTCGTTTTCAAAATAGAGCCGCAGGTCATTGACGCTGTATTTTAGCATTGCTGCACGCTCAATTCCCATACCGAATGCAAAGCCGGTATATTTTAGCGGGTCTATTCCACAGGCCTCAAGGACATTGGGGTCAACCATGCCGCACCCCAGCACCTCCAGCCATCCTGTACCCTTGCATACATTGCAGCCCTTTCCGCCACACAGGATGCAGTTTACGTCCATTTCTGCAGAAGGTTCTGTAAAAGGAAAGAATGAGGGCCGAAGCCTGATGTTAGCTTCTTTACCGAAGAACTCCCTGGCAAAATAGAGCAATGTCTGCCGGAGGTCCGCAAAAGAAACATTTTCAGCAATGTACAAACCTTCAACCTGATGAAAGATACAATGCGCCCTGGCGGAGATGGCCTCATTGCGAAAGACACGCCCGGGAGAGATAGTCCTGATGGGCGGAGTCATGTTCTCCATGACACGTACCTGCACAGAAGATGTGTGAGTACGCAAAAGAACATCATGAGGATCAGAATCCTCCCCCGAAGCCCTGGTTATGTAAAATGTATCCTGCATGTCGCGGGCGGGATGATCACGGGGAAAGTTAAGCTTTGAAAAGACATGATCATCATCCTCTATCTCAGGACCTTCGGATACAGTAAATCCTATCTTTGAAAAGATATCTATTATTTCAGTGCGGACAATAGAAATGGGATGTCGGGAGCCCCGCGCGAAAGGCGCGGCAGGCCTTGTAAGATCGGCCTCTGCGGATGACAATTCAGAGTCTGAGAGACCCTCCTTAAATTCACTGTAGATGTCTGAGGCCAGCTGCTTGAGCTCATTCAACAGCAATCCGATCTCCTTCTTCTGCTCCGGAGGCACCTCCCTGAAACCTTCGAAAAGTGAGGGTATTAAGCCTTTTTTGCTCAGATAATTTAGCCTGAACTGTTCCAGCTGGTCGGCACTACCGATCACATACTGTTCAACCTCTTTTCTTAATTGTTCGATTTTCTCCTTCATGATGAAGCGAGGATTATTTTCTTAATATTTTTACTTTTATTATCCTGATATCTTTAACGGGTTTATCAGTAATATCGGTTGATGTGTTTCCGATGGCGTCTACTATTTCCATACCGGAGACTACCTCTCCGAAGACAGTATAGGCTCCGTCAAGAAAGGGGGCACCACCCTGAGTACGGTATATTTCCTTTCGCTTTTCTGGCAATACATAAGGACCGGCAGCCTCCATATACTCATAAACCTTCAGGATAGCGTTCTGCTGTATCTCATCGTAAGCCATTGGAACAGAGTCATTTGAAGAGGCGGCCCGCAATTCCGTAAGGGCTTGCTGGTACAAGGCCTGTCTTTTGTTGTAATCTATACGTTGCTCCAGCGTTGACAACTCATCATCATTGAACGTTTTTCCCTGTACGATATAAAACTGGGTTCCTGATGAATTCCTGGCCGGGTTGACATCATCGCCCTCTCTGGCGGCGGCCAGCACCCCGCGTTTATGGAAGAGAGAGTCATTTATCTCAGCAGGTATTGTATAGTCTGCCATTGACGACGGAGGAACCCTGGTGGTTCCGTCACCTGCCTGGATCATGAAATCTTTGATGACACGATGGAAGGAAACGCCATCATAAAACCCTGACTCTGACAGCTTTATGAAATTGTCACGATGAAGTGGCGTGAGGTCGGAAAGGATAACAACAATATCTCCCTCTGTTGTCTTTATCTCTGCCCTGAAAGCAATGTCTTTCTTTAAAGAACAGCCGGAAATGAGAGAGAGACAAACAAAGAGCACGGTAAGCCTTATTGACGAGTTCATTTTCTTTTAAATTAAGAGCTACAAAGATATATATTTGCACTGAAGAGTTTAGCATGAACGAAATCCGCAAGCTGGCAGGGCAGACAGTTATTTATGGTTTCGGGACGGTTGTTCCCAGGTTTCTGAACTACGCCCTGCTGACACCTTTTTATACTTACATATTCGGACGCGAGGAATATGGCGTTGTGACTGAGCTGTACGCATGGATGGTTCTGGCCTTAGTAATCCTTACCTATGGTATGGAGACAACATATTTTCGGTTCGCCGGCAAAAAGGGTCCGGCGGACACGGTTTACAGCACTGCGCTGTTCAGCCTGCTCTTTACCTCGGCACTGTTTATTACAGCAGTTTCGCTTTTTATAACACCGGTTTCATCATTTTTCGGATATGCAAGCCACCCGGAG
>JAQBHM010000021.1:0-6853 GCA_032127795.1 Bacteroidales bacterium
TTTTTGGTCGCCCATCAGTTCGAGACCGGTCTTTTGAAGAGCATCACGGAGACCTGCATGTTGCCCCTTTGTAATCTCTCCGGCGATCTCTGCCTCTCCCAATTCAACGCTGATGCAGCTCAATCCGAGTTTTTCGATCTCGGATCGCACCACCATTTTACAGCGGATACTGACCATATTTTTGATAAAGAGTTTCAACAGTAATGAGTCTTATATTTAACAGCAGTTAAGATTCGGAGAAAGCCCCGTCTTTGAAGATGAGGCTCCTCAATTCCTCTGCAACAGATCCTTCTGATGTCATGTTCGGGTCTTCCACTCCACAGGGCCCGATATAGACCTGACCGTAAAACCATGGTTCAAAATCAAGGAATCCGTTTCCGAGATCACCTTTGTATTCTGTCTTTCCTCCAAACAGGCCGATAGCCCATTTTTGATCTGCATTCTGTCCTGATGCTTCCACCAGCAACATTACAAGAAATAACAATGCAAAAGACTTTTTAATATTAATAGGTTTAGTTTTCTTACTCATCAGGCTTTTCAGTTACGCCCCGGTTTTTCATGGAACCGAATACCAGATACTATATTAGGGTTTTTAAATAAAATCCTACAAATATGTATAGTAAATATACTAAGTTTTAAGAATTGTTCAATTGTGGAATAAAATCTGAGAAGACAAAATTTTATTTTCCCAAAATAAGGTACCGGGCATCAGAACAGGTTTCCATAATTTAAGCATGGATCATATTAGCGGTTGCACAACATATTCCCGGTTTTTGAATAAGTATTATTTTTAAAATGTTAAACAGAATAACTTAAGTGACTATGAAAAGAATAATCTTACTCGCGCTGATACTGATATATGGACAGCAGGCACTCCCCCAGGCACAGAGAGAGCTGACTATAGATGATCTTACGAAATGGAACAGGATCACCGAGAAGGTCATCTCTGATGATGGCTCCATTATTGCATTTAAGACAGAGCCATGGGATGGAGATCCCACGGTAACATTATATGATAATGGCGGATCTCTGAGAGCGTCATTCAGCTGTGCGACCGGGGTTAAGATAACATCTGATTCCCGTTTTCTTATCTTCACCATTAAACCTGCAGAGGATACGGTCAGAGTTCTGAAACTCAGAAAAACGAAAAAAGATGATATGCCCCTCGATATGCTGGGCATCTACAATGTTTCGAAAGTGAAGACAGATACTGTCACAAGGCTGAAGTCTTTCAAGCTTCCCGAGAAATGGTCAGGCTGGATAGCTTACCAGACAGAACCGGTAAAGGAAAAAGCACCGGCGAAAGGCCAGAATGCAGAGAAAGGCGAGGCGGAGAAAGTGAAAGTTGAGGCTGAGAAGGAGAAGAAAGAGGGGGAGAAAGAGATTCCGGCAGGGAAAAAAGAGAATGGCAGGAAGCCAAAGTCAGAGTCAGCTGATAACGGCTATGCACTTATTATCATGAACCTCAATACCGGGGTCACAGATACCGTTAAGTTTGTGACCGAGTATCTTTTCATAGAGGAAGCAGAGATGCTTATTTGCGCCACAACGGGTGACGAAAAGAGTCTTGAACCGGGAGTGATACTGATTGATCTTAAAAAGGGCAGCCGGGTTGCCCTGTATACCGGGAAGGCAAAATTCAAACAACTGACAGCTGACAAGAAAGGCGAGAGGGTTGCCTTTATTGCCACCGAAGAGGAAAAAGACAAAACCGGAAATACGTATTCACTGTACTACTGGGAAGGTAAGGGAACAGCTGTGAAGGCAGCTGCCAAAGGTACTGCAGGCATTCCTGAAGGATGGATAATCAATGAGAACGGTCGTCTTGCTTTCGGGGAGAAGAGCAGGAGGCTATTCTTCGGCACCTCACCGGCATATATGGTCAAAGACACTACGGTTCTGGATGAAGACCGCCCCAACGTAGATGTATGGCATTATAATGAAGGCAAGCTTCATACGGCACAGGTAATAGCTAAAGCACGTGATGCAAGGAAAAACTATACGGCTGTGTTTCATGCTGACCTGAAAAGAGTAGTGCAGCTGGCTACGCCTGAAATGCCTGACATACAGCTCATTGACAAGGGAGATGCTCCCAGGGTGCTGGCATTGTCCAACCTTCCTTACGAGGTTCAGTCAATGTGGGAAGGAAACCAGCGTTATAACGTCTGGCTGGCAGATGTGCTAACGGGAGCGGTACAGCAGCTCAAGGAAAATTTAAATGCCCGGGTGCGTGTCTCTCCGGCAGGAAAATATCTTTACTGGTATCAAAGCTCAGACAGTTCATGGTACAACTATGACCTTGCCGGAAGCCGTGAGTACAGGCTTACTGATGTTGGCACTCTGCCATGTTATGACGAGCTCAATGATGTCCCTGATGCAGCTGATTCATACCCTCCTGCAGGCTGGCTTAAAGACGACAAAGCTTTTCTTGTATCTGACAGGTACGATATCTGGTCACTTGACCCTAAAGCGGGAAGAGCGCCTGTGAATGTCACTGCCAATGGCAGGGCCGACAGGATAACATACCGCCTGATAGATTTTGACCCGGAGAATGAATATATTGACCCATCGGTGAAACAGTACCTGCTGGGCATCAATGCAGTGAATAAGGGAAGCGCTTATTATTCACTGGACCTGAAAAAGAAAGATGTTCCGCTTCAGCTTATGGGAGGCAGCTTCAGCCTGGGAACACCGGTAAAGGCTCTGAAAGAGGATATTCTTATCTATACTAAGGAGGATTTCGGGATGTTTCCCGATTATCTTTTGGCTGACCTTACCTTTACAGGAGAAAAAAGGCTTACCAATGCCAATCCTCAACAGAAGGATTTTCTCTGGGGTACAGCGGAACAGGTCAGATGGATCTCTCTTGACGGACGCGAAGTTGAAGGGCTGTTATACAAACCGGAAGGATTTGATCCGTCGAAGAAATATCCCATGATCGTAAATTTTTATGAGAAGAGCTCTACGGAGCTGTACAGACACCGCATTCCTGAGGCCGGCCGGTCAACCATAGATTATCATTATTATACAAGCAACGGTTATCTTGTTTTCAATCCTGATATTCATTATACTGACGGATACCCTGGTCAGAGCGCCTTCAATTGTGTGATGCCGGGCATTATGTCTCTTGTTGAAAAGGGCTTTGTGGATGTGAAGCGTATAGGGGCGCAGGGGCACAGCTGGGGAGGATACCAGGTGGCCTATCTTGCAACCAGGACCGATCTGTTTGCGGCTATTGAATCTGGAGCCCCGGTGGTGAATATGTACAGCGCTTACGGTGGAATAAGGTGGGAATCAGGTGCCAACCGCTCCATGCAGTATGAGCATCAGCAGAGCCGTATAGGAGCAACCATATGGGAAGCTCCACAGCGTTACTGGGAGAACTCGCCGCTGTTTTCAATGGACAAGGTGACAACACCCATTCTCATTATGGCCAATGATGCCGACGGGGCGGTTCCCTGGTACCAGGGAATAGAATACTTCATAGCAATGCGACGCCTGGGTAAACCGGTATGGCTGCTGAATTACAACGGTGAGCCTCACTGGCCGATAAAGGAGCCGAATAAAAAGGATTTCCAGATACGGATGTCACAGTTCTTTCATCATTACCTTAAGGATGAACCTATGCCCAAATGGATGAAGGAGGGTATCCCGGCCACGGAGAAGGAATTTACACTGGGGTATTGAAAGAGACAGTAGCAGCTGCTGTCTTTTAAAAGGAGTTTATTATTTACCGTATTTCCTCGAGGATAAAACCCAGTCCCCTCAGGGTGCGCAGGGAGAGACCACTGTCCGAAGAAAGAAATTTTCTGAGACGGCTTATGAATACGTCCATACTGCGGCCCAGAAAATAGTCGTCTTCTCCCCATATCTCCTTAAGGATCTGTTCCCGGGTGAGAGTCTTGTTGCGGTTGATGATCAGATGCCTCAGCAACTGGGCCTCGCGCAATGTCAGTTTTTCTTTTCCTGAAGGAGTAGTAAGTTCAAGGGTATTGTAATGCAGTGAGGTTTGTGAGATCATATATTCATCCTCAGAGGTTGCATAAACCCGCCGCAGAATATTGTTGATCCTGAGGATCAGCATTTCAGGGTCAAAGGGTTTGGTGATATAATCATCAGCGCCCAGTTTTAACCCTCTGATGATATCCTCACGGAGGCTTTTTGCTGTGAGGAAGATAAAGGGTATGCCCGGTTCCGTAGAGCGCATCTTTTCGGCCAGTGTGAAGCCATCCATCTCAGGCATCATCACATCGAGAACGCAGATGTCAGGCTTGTCAGATTTAAAGTGGTCCCAGGCTTCCCGCCCGTCACGTGCCAGTATCACCTCAAATCCGCTCAGTGAAACGTACTGTGAAAGTATGTTCCCGAAATCGATATCGTCTTCAGCAAGAAGTATTTTCATAATATTTCTGGTTATAATGGTATTCTGATCCTGAAAGATGTGCCCTTGCCGGGTTTGCTGGCGACAGTGACTTCCCCGCCATGGGCATTGGCAATCCTGTTAACGTAATAAAGCCCCAGCCCGAGGCCTTTGGTCTTATGTATGTTACCTTCAGTGATGCGGTAAAACTTCTCAAAAATATGATCAAGATGTTCACGCGCGATGCCAACTCCGTTGTCAGCAACTGTAACTGTCAGGCTGTTTCCTTCTGATGCGGTAATTATCCTTACCACCGGTTTGGCGGAACAATATTTAACTGCATTGCCTAGCAGATTATTGATCATCGTGGTGTAATAAAGCAGGTCCAGTGAAGCCGTAACACCTCCAGAGTTGTATTCCTCATTTATTTCAATACATCCGTCGCATGAGGTGAGGAATGATGAAACGATCTGTTGTGTCAGTTCATCAACATTCACCTCCTGGCGCGATAGCTCAAACTCCGATCTTTCGAGCAGGCTCACCTCAAGAATGGTGTTAATCAGCTGATTGAGATGGATGCTTTGTTTACCTATAAGATGTGCAGTCTCAAGTACCCGGGGCGGGTCATTTAATATCTGTTCTTTTTCGAGGGTGCGACCGGCGACGGTGATTGTGGACAAAGGTGTCTTAAGCTCATGGGTCATGTTGTTGATGAAATCGGTCTTGAGACCGGAAAGCCTTTTTTCTTCCATGAGGTTACGCCATGTAAATATGAAGACCATTATCACTATCAGGATGCTTCCCGTGATAAGTGCAAGTGAGAGGAATGCTTCCTGAAAGACCATCTCATTTTTATTGGTAAGATTTATCAGAAAGCTGTATTCAATGCTAAAGTTGTTTTGTTCCTCCTCGAAACTGTTGACAAGGACCATTGTTCCCGGAACGGCAGGAGGAATGACATCGACTATACTGATAGGCCCCATATATGTAAGGAGGCTGAAATTCCTTATAAAGACCTCTGTCTTAAAGTCACTGTCATAACCTGACTTTTTGATGTATGAAGTGAGGAATGATGATAATGCTTCATTCTTTTCAATAATAGAATATGTCTGTTCAAGAACCTTCTTCCTGAATGCTGCCGTGTCATCAGAGGAATTCAATACCGGCAGTTTTTCCGTAGCAACCAAACCGGCAAATTTATCACTGATATCCATTGCCTTCTCAAACCCATTGGCCTTCTTCTTTGACAGTAACAAGGAAAGACCCTCCCGCGAGAGCGTTTTATATCTCATCAGCAGGATTTCTTCCTGCTGTTTCCATATACGGTTTATCATGTATATCTGGACTGCCATAAAAAGCATGAGAGCAATGAGGGATATTATCAGCAGCAGATGACGTTTCATCATTATATTGTTTGAAGCAAAAATAAACAATGATCCGGAACGTGAGATGGATTAACGCGAAATTAACCTCCCGTTAACTCAGAGGTATAAAGGTGTGGCTTAATTTTACATTATGAAACTTAAATAAATATGGTCATGAAAAAAATGATTCCACTGATTACTCTGATACTTGCAATATCAATGTTGCCTTACAGTACTCTGCTGGCGCAGCAGGCAACTACCGGGGAAAAGCAAAAAGAAGCTGAAATGCAGCTAATGCAACAAAAGAAGGCAGATGAGATGCAGAAGAAAGCAGAAATGTTGAAGCAGGCTCAGTTAGAAGCTGAAATGAAGAATGCCCATCTTGAAATGCAAAAAAAGGAAAATGCACTGAAGGAGTATGAAATTATTCGCAAGAAGGCAGAAGGAATGTCTGACAAGAAGGTAATGATAATACCTGATGAAAGATCATGGAGTGTAAGTGTTCCGGATATAGGTAATTACTACTATTTTGGGAATTATGGTACCGGTGACAAGCCGGGATCGTCATGGAATTACTCAAGGCAGGTGCTCGAGTCAACCTTTTCCAATGAGTTTACCATGGATGCAAGCGGTGATCATGGCAATGCCACACTCTCAGTATCAGGCAACTGTGCAGAGGGGTCAATATCCGTGGCAATAATTATGCCTGACGGCAAAAAACTTTCGGAAGTACTCATTGATGCCAACGGCAGTCTCAACTGGCGCAAGAGCTTTGATGAAGGTGAGGGCAATAAATGGAAGAGTGGCAAATGGATATTTAAGATCAATGCTAAAAATGCCACGGGAAACGTGCGCATAGGCATGACTTCAAACTAATTTTTTGGTTCGGTATTTTAGTTTGTTCTCTAGAAGCAGGGAGGTTCGGTAAACCATCCCTGCTTCTTTTTTAACATTTTGTACAGGATGTTTGGTGATGTAAGAAATGTATATGTTTATCTGGAGGTTGCAGATGCATTACCTCCCTTGACGCTATTCACGGTAACCGTTACCGGGCCTTTGCCGCTTGCTATCCAGCGTACAACCACCTTCCCGTATCCCGGGATATTCTCTGCCTCAATTCTTTGAGGAT
>JAQBHM010000022.1:0-7550 GCA_032127795.1 Bacteroidales bacterium
AATTGCCGCCTGCCCCAGAGCTGACCAGTAACCTGACTGAAACCGTCAAAGATGGAAAGGAGAAAAAAAGTGTAGAGGATCAACCCTTTGTCCATGCCGCTGAAGAAGTAAAAACCGGATGCAAAAATCGCCAGGATACCCACCGCCGGAAAAAAGATTTTTTTATGGTTGAATCCCGATTTCCTGAAAAGCACAAACAGCTCACAAAATCCGACACAAATGATCAGCACTGCAAAAATCCTGAAAACAATAGGATTAAAAATAATACTGAAGAAAAGTATATTAATGATTAAGAAGTAAGTAATGTGTTTTGTCCAGCTCTTGCGTACAGCCTGAGGTTCTTTTTTCCTGTTGATAATATAAATGCCAATACTTCCAATAAGGAAATAAGCAAGGATGATTATGTATATCACCCAAGTCATTTCTACATCTTTCATAAGCCGGAAATTACGTTAATCAGCTGAATATCATTAATATTCCAAAGGCAATCATACCTATGGCATACCATTGACGGATCGGGCTTTCAACCCGGTCCAGTTTTACGCCATTCAGGATCTTTGGGCCCAGCAGGGCTCCCACAATTGTCCCGGCGGTAAGAAAATATACCATTGTAAGGTCCGTGTCACCAACCAGCATATGTGCCCCCAGGGCAGAGGCTGTGTTAACCATAATAACCATAAGCGTAGTCCCTATCACCACCTTCACCGGTATACGCATCGTAAAAAGCCCGGCCTGCACCGGCGTTGCACCGCTGGTACCAAAGGTGGCAGTAATAACCCCGGCGAGAAGACCAAAAAAGGTGCCTTTGGCCATTTTTTGAAATCTTGATCCTGTATGGTTTACAATCCCGTTAGCCTCTTCTCTTTTCTTTTTGTAATTACTGATTATCATGCTGATAGCCATAAAAATGGCATAAATACCCCAACTGATTTTCAGATGTTTGGGAGATACAAGACTCGTAAGACTGGCCCCCGCGAGGGCTCCGAAAATGCCGGCTACGGCAAAAACCAACCCAATGCGGATATCAATATTACCGTTTCGGTGGTGCCCTATGGAACCAATAATACAAATGGGAAGAGTAGCTGCAAGCGAAGTGGTTAAGGCTATCTGAGCCGGAACATGAAAAAGCAGGGTAAGAACCGGAATAAAGAAAAATCCACCTCCACCTCCTATCAATGTGCCAATCAGCCCAACCAAAAAACCGATCAGTGGCAACCAGAGATAGCTGTTATCGAAAGCTGAGTGAAAGATCATAATTGTCTTTTTAGGTTGGTTTTCCTCTCTTTAAGCACCCAGTACAGCCCTTTTAAATTTGAACGCATTTCAGGAATTACCATTTGAATAACCAGATGTTCGATAGCACCTATTATACCCCAGACAATTACAAAGTAATAGAATGGTGTAATAAAACCAAAAGTGAAGAGACATATGAAAAACGCTCCCTGTATATACCCTCCAACCTTGGTCATATAAAGGTGAAAACTTGGAAATTTCCCGAATTTGATGAGCGATACAATAACCGTAAGCACCAGAAAACCTATAAAAACAAGGAAACTGACATAATGTGGCATGAGGTCGTTCAGTTTAAAAATATACATGCCGATAAATGCCAGCAGGTAAGTCAGGTTATCCGCAAATGAGTCAAGCTTTGCACCGATCTCTGACTCCATTTTAAATCTCCGTGCAATATAACCGTCAATAATATCTGTCAGAAAATTGATAACGATAAAGATGGTAAACAGATTCTCTTTTCCGGAAAGGGCGAAATACAGAATTAGCGGAAAGACAAGCACCCTGTAGGAAGTGATCAGATTCGGAATGGTCAGGAATTCATTCTTTTTCATAATTATTTGTTTCTGCTGAAACTGTCACTGCACGATAGCAAAGATAATTCTGCCTTTGCTCCAGCAAATATGAACAAAAATTTATAATTCAATTATCACTTAAGTCCCTTCAATTTTCAACCCTGCCGCTATACGGAACTTACTCCATTACTCCAACGCCCTTATAGTTGCATACCATTCGAAGGATATCAGTCCAATTGCCCGGGATCATTAACAGGTGATTCCCCAGGGGCTTACTACGAAGCAAAACCATTGATTGTGAGGGTAATGCAACTTCAACCTGCGTACGGCAGGCATTAGTCAGGCCTGGATGTCCAACTATTTTTCCTTCAGCAATAAAAGCTCTGTCCAGGGAGCCTGAAAGTCTGAAAAGTGTCACTTCAGTTTCAGGTATGGTACCCTTTACAGCAAGGGATTGGTCAGTTTCAAAATGAGTCATTAACTTAATATCCCTGACAAGATCAAATGCTATTGTACAATGAGACAGAAGCAGTGTGGTATTGTTAATACCTGTAGTATTAGCCATCCATGGCACCGAACCGGTAACGGCTTCCATCAGAATCATTCCGGCCATTGAGGCAAGGTCGCCCTCACATGCAGCCACCAATCCTTCATTATTCAGTTGGGCAAGAGCAAGGCATGCCGTGACCTTTCGCTGCTGCACCAGGCTGAAACATTCTACTGCTATAGCACTCAATCCGTTCTTTGCAACAGTATGACGCAACAGGGTAAGAACCCTTGAAGCTTCATCAAGCCCTGCCGCATTCCTTCCTTTAAAACGTTCCATAAGAGATCCGTCAGGTTCCTGCTCCATATAATCAGGAAGTGTACTCCACGGTATTCTCTCAAGGGTGATGCCAAAACGGGTCTGAAGATTTTCATCAGAGACATCAGATGCCACAAGCCAATCCGAAACTGTTCCTATCAGGCCTGCCTTTTTTCCCCTGAGACTGTTCCATACTCCAACGGTTATCCTCCATTTGTCAATCAAGCCTGATCCGGAGGCCTCCATGGCATCTGCCAGCAGTGCAAAACGGCCCTGGGATACTGTCCATGCCATCACCTCAGTTGCTGCAGCGTAAGCATTGTTGCCACTGATACTGAGCAACAGTACCGGATGTCCGGATACCATCATAGAAATGGCCTTCCTTTCCGATCCGCCGCTCATGAAAAGTATTACATCCGGCTCCTGATCTGTCATCACAAAGGTATCTACAGGCAGCAACTGCATCATGAATTCCTCGGCCCTGGCACCTGTTTCTGCACCGGCTCCCGCATGGGCCGCCCAGGCAATCCTTAATGCATTGTCACCGGATGATGCCTCACTTAAATCTTTTACCATTTTGGACCTATTGATCTTCTCCGCCCCAGTTCACTTTTCCGGATGGATAAAAATTGATATTCATGGCTTTCATCCTTTCACCATGGGTTGCCAGGCGATCTCTGTAATCGTCCCAATTGCGCAATTCACCCGGAGTCCATCCAATCTCAGCATACCCAAGCAAGCGCGGGAAAATGAGATATTCAGCTTCAGAACCGGTTGAAACAGTCTCCGACCAGAGTGGAGCTTCAATCCCAACAATATTTTCCCTGTTAATTCCGGGAACCAGCGTTTCAGGATCCCAGTTATACGCATCATCAACTTCAATGTAAGCTGCCCAGTGCAACCCGTATGTACTTGCTGAATCATACTGCATATCGAGATAGGCATATTTCGCCGGAGACATTAATACTTTTGCTCCCTGTGCCACTCCCTTAAGTGCATTTTCTGCTCTGGCCCAGTACTGAACGGTTGTATTTGCCTTTAATGAAGCAAGGGCTATCTCGTCCCATCCCAGAACCTGCTTTCCGTGAGCAGCTACAATATCCTGAACCTTATTCACAAAAGGAATGTAATCTTCTAATTTAGTCACATGAGATTCATCGCCCCCGATATGAATATAAGGACCGGGTGTTAATGCGGCCAGTTCGCGGAATACATCATCTATGAATTTATATGTGATCTCCTTATTTGTTGCCAGTGTACTGAACCCTACCCTGATGCCGGTATATAATTCAGTAGCCTTGCCGCTGATATTTAATTCGGGATATGATGACAGGGCGGCATTTGTATGGCCTGGCATATCTATTTCCGGAATAACAGTAATGAACCTCTCCTGAGCATACTTCACAATATCTGAATACTCTTCCTGGGTAAAGAATCCGCCTTCGCCTCCGCCAACTTCGGTCTTGCCGCCATGGGCAGTAAGGTTGGGCCATGATTTAATTTCTATTCTCCAGCCCTGATCGTCAGACAGATGAAGATGCAAAACATTCATCTTGTAGGCCGCCAGCCTGTCAAGGTAGTTCTTGACAACGTCTACCCCAAGGAAGTGGCGTGCAACATCAAGCATAGCGCCACGATAAGCGTAAGAGGGATAATCGCGGATGGTCCCGGTAGCTATCTCCCACGGACCCTCCTGTACCGAGTCAAGCTCTACTTTTGCCGGCAGCAGTTGCCTGATGGTCTGGATACCCCTGAATAACCCTGCCGGAGTGTTGGCGGTCACACTGACCGATTTCCGCGTAATAACCAGTTCATAGCCCTCATCGCCAAGCTCCGCATCAGGTCCTGAAAGCGCTAACGATATATTTCCTGAAGGTGGAGCCTTACTTATCGTTTTTACTTCAAGCCCCAATCCGGTAGAGAGATTCAGCCTGTCTGCAAGATATTGACCTATCTGCACCAATTCAGCCGATTCACCCTGAACATATATGTTCGTGCGGTCTGTAAGCCTGAATGATTCACCGGTGGCAACTGTTGATACCGGCTTCGGAATGATGCTCACCGTGGTAAGATCGGTTGGAATTGATGTACAGGCAACCTGGCTTAATATTGCCGCTGAAGCCAGAAGAGCCATAATAGTGGAGTGTCTTTTCATGGTTTATTTTTATAATAATTGAATATCAGACCTGTTTAAGATATAAGGATCAGGCTTTCAAAATTTTTTTTTCAAAGGTGAATATACGGAATTTTCAAACGTTACATAATCTCATTTGCGCGTCGGCCATTCCGGATGAACCCCCGGAGAAAAGAACAGGTCATTCATTGATTTATAAAGTGCCTTATTCTAAACCATATGCAGCAACGGTCGAATCATCAAGATAGGTAAAGAGTCTGCCAACAACATTTTTATCAAATTTATCTGCCAGTGAAGAAACATAAAAATAAAATTTTTGAAGGTGTATGATTCCTTCAGGCGACCTGTGCGTAAAACCAAATCCCATCGTTGATATTACCGGAATAAGGATATGCTTCTGTGGTATCTGCCTGTCTGCATATTGTTGCTATTTTTGTTATCTGAAGAAATTTCACTTACATATTTTTCAATAATGAAAAGACAATATCTCAATCCGTACCTGGCAGGCACCCTGCTTGGTATAGTGCTGCTCCTGGCAATGGTAGTTTCTGGTCGCGGTCTGGGTGCCAGCGGGGGGCTTAAATACTGCGTCGTTTCTGTTGTCGGTGCCGTTAACCCTCAACATGTTGAAAGTTCAACATACTATTCAAAATATTTTGAAGATGGGAAAAAACCTCTGACTAACTGGCTGACTCTTGAGATATTCGGTGTAGTTGCCGGAGGTCTTATCTCAGGAGCTTTCTCAGGCCGATTAAAACTCAGGGTGGAAAAGTCTCAGAAGATAACTGTCACCCGTAGACTGATCTTTGCATTTTTCGGCGGAATGTTATTTGTCTATGGAGGCCAGCTCGCAAGGGGATGTACCAGCGGGGCAGCATTGTCCGGCATGGCTGTTCTCTCCCTGGCAGGGTTCGTGACAATGATTGCCATCTTCGGTTCAGCTTATGTCTTTGCCTGGATCTTCAGGAAAAACTGGATATGAGTAAAGGTTTAAGATTAAAAGGATAAAGGTTTAAATAAATATAACAACAATCAATATGGCTCCATTTTCATCATTATATACATTCCCCGAGTGGCTTAATATGCTAATAGCCCTACTGATAGGGACAGGTTTTGGATTTGCCCTTGAACAGGCGGGCTTCTCTTCAAGCCGGAAACTGGCAGGTATGTTTTACGGATATGACACCACCGTGTTGAAAGTATTTTTTACTGCAGCAATAGTAGCCCTGATCGGATCACAGCTCCTCAGTTACATGGGATTGCTTAACCTGAACCAGGTATATGTAAATGAGTTTTATGTGACAGCCTCTGTCGTTGGCGGCATAATTATGGGTGCAGGCTTTATTATGGGCGGATTCTGCCCGGGCACCGGACTATGTGCGATGGCTATCGGTAAAATTGATGCTATGGTCTTTGTGGCAGGAGGATTAGCAGGTGCCTTTCTCTTCACCGAAACTTATCCGATGATCGAGACTGTGGCTAATGCTCATTACCGGGGACCGGTGAAGATAAACGAATCTCTGGGTCTGTCTCCGGGGCTTTTTACTCTTTTCATGGTAGCTGCAGCAGTAGCTATGTTCTGGATTGCTGAACTGGCAGAAAAGAAATTTGCGCGGCCTGAGATAACAAACGATTTATAAGCACATGACATGAGAATAAGAAAAGAAATCTCCGTATTGCTCATTCTGCTCAGCCTCCTGCTTGCCCTGCTGCCTCTGTCGACAAACCGATCTTTTTCAGCAAAGCCTGACAAGCTCCTTTCGGATGTTCTGAACCGGGATGCATCATTCACCGTTGATCAGGTCGCAGAATTTATTGTTAGAGAAGACAGCACCGTCCAGCTGATAGATGTAAGATCCCCCGAAGAGTTCAGAAATCAGACTATCCCCGGGGCAATAAACATTCCTTACTCTGAATTCATAAGCAAAGACCCGGATATATGGCTAAATAATAAGAACATCAGGAACATCTTTTATTCAGCCGGTGATCTCGAATCCTATTATACTCTTGTTTATGCCAGGGGGTTGGGATATGAAAACTGTTATGTTATGGACGGTGGTATGAATGAATGGATAAGGACAGTTGTAGAATCAAGATTTACTGGTGACAGGATAACGGCACGGGAAAATGCCTTATTTGAAACCCGAAGACGCGCCGGAGAGATGTTCAACATACTGAACAGCCTTCCTGACAGCCTGAAAATAGCGTTCCTGGAATCGAAGAAGTTCTCTGCAAAGAAACTGGACGGCGGATGCGAATAATAAAATGATAAACAGAAAGACCGATGAAATATATAAAACAGTACTGGCTTGTCCTTTCAATATTTCTGCTCGTGGCTTTCCTGGTTATGATCAGGGCCTTCAGCAATAAGAGTTTTAGCTATGATGCAGTAAAATGGGCAGAGCCGTCAGCTCTCGGTGCAAACATCCTCAATGAAGATATGATACCATTGCTGAGCGGCAAAATACTGCTTGTTTATCTGGGCGGTGAAGCAACGGTCAGTGAACCTTTTCAGGGGAACACTCTGACAGCAGATCCAGCAGCAGTATTAGAAAAGGAAAACCTTACGCTCATTAGAAAGAACAAGGGCCCCGTTATACTGTATTCTAATGATATTTCTGTGTCAGCAAGGATATGGATGGTCCTTAGTGAGATGGGTATGAAAGACATATATATCCTGTCTCATACCATTGCAACCGAAAGCCAGAGATAAAGTTTCGGGCGGGCGGAAAAGCCACGCCGGAAAAGCCAAAAAAAAAAATAACGTAAAAAAATTTAACACACGGGAAAAAGTTGTTTAGTGAAA
>JAQBHM010000023.1:0-4123 GCA_032127795.1 Bacteroidales bacterium
CGGAACGGGTCCTCTTGCCGGAATCGAGGCTTCAATGAAAGCAGCATCACTACCCTATATCTTTGTCTTTGGTGGTGATATGCCATGGCTCTCGGAAAAGATTATCACCGCACAGGCCCTGAATTTCCTTGACGATCGTCCGGAAGTACTGGTTCCCCGCACGGGCTCAATGACGGAACCACTGCATGCAATCTATGACTGCACTCTTCACTCATCACTGGAGAAATACCTGAGGTCAGGAGGCAAGCCCGCCGTCAGGGATTTCATAGCCCTTTCGCGGGTCAGGTACTTCGACCTGCCATCCACTGATGAGATCATGAAAGCCTTCACCAACATCAATTACCCGGAAGACCTGCCTGGGAATGAGGCGTGAACGCTGAATGCTTTTTTATTCTTAATTTTGGATAGCACCTAAAAAATTTAGTCATGAGAAGGGCCCTCATTTTAATAGCTGTGGCAGCAACAGCCTTAACGGCATGCCGTCATTACAGGGATTACAGTGTTGTAGAGTGGCAGGATAAGGATATTCCTGACTGGGAGAATACTGCAATAAACACTGTAAACACCGAGAGGCCTCATGCCACAATGGTCAGTTTCCCGGATAACCCTGCAGCCCTGGGTGCCGAATGGAGGCGGTCAGAGAATGTGATCTCTCTTGACGGCAAGTGGAAATTCAATTGGGTGAAGACACCGGCAGAGAGACCGTACTGGTTCTTCAGGGATGATTATGACACACGCTCATGGTCTGAGATAGAAGTACCCTCAACATGGGAACGGGAGGGCTACGGCACTCCTTATTATGTCAATTATGGCTATCCATTTAAGGTTAATCCTCCGTTCATTGAACACTCAAATAATCCGGTCGGCTCCTACAAGCGCACCTTTACCGTTCCGGCAGGGTGGAATAACAAAGAGGTCTTCCTGACATTTGACGGCGTGACATCTGCCTTTTATGTATGGGTGAACGGTGAAATGGCAGGGTACAGCGAGGAGAGCAAAACCACTTCGGAATTTAATATCACACCTTATCTGAAGGGAGGCAGGAACAGTGTGTCAGTTGAAGTTTACAGGTGGTGTGACGGAAGTTATCTTGAGGGTCAGGATTTCTTCAGGCTGAGCGGCATCCAGCGTTCGGTATGGCTTCATGCAAGGCCCAGGTCATACATACGTGACTATTTCGCGGAGAGCACTCTCACAAATGATTATAAAGACGGCAGTCTGGCTCTCAGCGTCGAGCTGCGCAACAGAGGGAAAAAAGCTGAGAACCTGCGTCTTGAGGCATCACTCTATGAAGGATCGACAAAGATCTTCGGAGAAATTAAAGAAGCAGGAGAGGTTGCTGACACCGCGGTGGTGAAACTGAATACGGAGATACCTGGAGTAAAGGCCTGGTCAGCGGAGTCACCATTGCTGTATACAATGGTTCTGACACTTGCAGACGGACGTGGAAATGTTCTGGAGAGTGTCACCAGCCGCATAGGGTTCCGCACTTCCGAGGTGAGGGGGACGCAATTTCTTATAAACGGAAAGGCTGTACATCTTAAGGGAACCAATATGCATGAGCATCATTATATCAAAGGTCATACAATAGATGAGGCCACAATGCTCAAAGACATTCGTCTTATGAAGATGAACAATATAAATGCCGTGCGCACTTCTCACTACCCGGAGCCGGAACGGTTTTATGATCTCTGCGACCAGTACGGTCTTTACATCATTGATGAGGCCGATATCGAATCACACGGCATAGGATATGACAGGGACCGCACATTGGCGCATAAGCCGGAGTGGCTTGCTCAGCATATGATGAGAACACAGCGGATGGTGGAGAGGGATAAGAACCACCCCTCAGTCATCATATGGTCTCTTGGTAATGAAGCAGGTGACGGGCAGAATTTCGTGGAGACATATAAATGGATTAAGGGCCGCGACAATAGCCGTCCCGTGCAGTATGAGAGGGCAGAGAAAAGCAGTTATACCCCTGAAAAGCATACTGACATCTGGTGCCCCATGTATGCACGCATTGAGTATCTTGAAAGCTATGCCCAAAAAGCAGGTCAACCGGGTTATGACCGGCCATTGATCATGTGCGAATATGCCCATTCTATGGGTAACAGCACCGGCAACCTGCAGGATTACTGGGATGTGATTGAGAAATATCCTGTTCTTCAGGGCGGGTTTATATGGGACTGGGTTGACCAGGGGCTCCTGGAAACCAACGAGGAGGGTGAAGAGTATTATGCCTACGGCGGTGACTACGGTGAGCCGGGCAGCCCCAGTGACGGGATCTTCTGCTGTAACGGACTCTTAGGCCCTGACCGTACTCCACACCCTGCTCTTAAAGAGGTGAAAAAAGTCTACCAGTATGCCAGATTTGCTCCCGTCGACCTCGGGAAAGGGCAGATCTTGATCACAAATAAATATGACTTCACAAATCTCTCAATGTTCAATATCACCTGGGAGGTCCTTGCTGACGGTATACTCTTCAAATCCGGGCACCTGAACCAGGTTGACCTGAGACCGGGAGAATCTGTGATGGAAGAGATACCATACGGGGTCATCACTCCTGATCCGGGAGTGGAATACCTCCTGAATATATATCTCTCACGGGCTGATGAATGGGGCATAGTGCCTCAGGATCATATATATGCTTCGGAACAGATGTCGTTGCCGTTCTACAGGGAACCGGTTGCTGCGGAGGTTGACAACCTGGCTCTGGTCACCCTTTCCAATGAGGGGTCGGACCTTGTTGTTGCTGGTGAGAATTTCTCGATCATCTTTGACATGTCAAAAGGTATCATGAAGTCATTCAGGTACAGGGAGCAGGAATTGCTGATTGAAGGTCCCCGGCCGGACTATTGGAGACCTCCCATTGACAATGATTATGGGAACGGTACGGATAAGAGGCTGGTCGACTGGAAGGAGGCAGGTGCCGGTGCACTCCTGAAGTCTGCTGAGATCACACAGCCGCAGATGAATGAGGCCAGGGTAATCTTCAGGTTCGACATACCTGGTGCAGACGGACGCAGGATAGCTTCACTGGTGACAACATATACAGTTAACGGTGAGGCATTAATACAGGTGTCGAACAGTTTTATCAGAACAGACAGCAAGCTTGAAGAGGTGCCGCGTATCGGAATGCAGATGCAGATGCCTCAGAAATACACTTATCTGTCATGGTACGGACGTGGCCCCCACGAAAACTATGCTGACCGCAAAACATCAGCCTTCGCAGGCATCTATGAAAGTACGGTGGCGGAACAGTATGTTCCATATGTGAGACCGCAGGAAAACGGTTACAGGACTGATATCAGGTGGCTTACAGTGACAGACAGTGAAGGAACGGGACTGCGGTTCGAGGGTGAGAAACTCTTCTGTTTTGCAGCACTCAACTTTCTGCATGACGACTTTGAGTCGCCCGGCAACCTTGCCGGTTACAGGCCTGATGCAAAGCTTGTGAACAGGCATATTGATGATATCAGGGCACGCGACCTCGTCTGCCTCAATATTGACTACGGTCAGATGGGCGTAGGAGGAGATGATTCGTGGGGAGCACGTACACATGAGAAGTACTGCCTGCGGGAGAACAGGTATGAGTACTCATTCAGGATGATACCGCTTTTCAGATCTGAATAGTCAGATCAACGATAAGCACTTTACCGTTGCCTGTGATTATGTTGCTGACGTAATATCTTAACGGCTGTTCCAGGTAACGTCTGTCAGCCTTGACTATGACAGATGAATTTGCCGGCAGAGTAAGTACTGCAGGGGCTCCCTCAGGTCCCTCAGTCAGATACATGGGTAAATCCGACAGGTTTTTCACCTCAAACCATATATTCTTCGCATCATCTTTGAAGGGTGATGAAACGGTGACGGCAGCCTTGAAGAAGGGTGCCGTGAACTCCTCAAAACCGGCAAGCCAATTGTCGTACCAGACGGCCGTGCGGCCTGCGAACATTGCCTCACGCAGAGATTCAAGGGTGCGTTCTTTGGCGAAGACAAGGGTCACCGGTCTGTGAGTATGGTCAGGTGTTCCGTATATTTCACTGATCAGCCCGTGAACGTCACTGTTGCCCATCACCGCGAGCCTGTGGTCACGGCACATGTCAAGAACGAGAGGATA
>JAQBHM010000024.1:0-15028 GCA_032127795.1 Bacteroidales bacterium
CCGACACTTTAGCTCAGGACATCAAACACTTCATAAGTTTCAACCTTGGTTTCGGTGATTTTGTTTACAAGGACGAAACGGGGAAAACCGTTGGAACTGCCAAGAATATGAATGAATTTGAAGAACAGCTTCAATCCATTCCCATAGAAACGTTATTGTACCATGCGAAGAAGAACCATTTTTCCTTATGGCTTACTGCGCGTGGTGAAATTCAGCTTGCCAGAGAAATTGCTCCCAAAAGAATCAGTGATTTTGAAGATGCCGAGTGTCTGAGGGATTACCTGATAGACGTTGTAAAAAAGCTCAAATACGAGAAAAACAAAGGCAAAATCGTTGAGTTTGATGAAACTTTGCTTCTTGAAGAAAGTAATATAATTCAATTATCTACCGGAGCGCTTGGGGGTAAAGGCCGCGGATTGGCTTTTATCCATACCCTGATCTATAACTTTGACATTTCAAATTATGTGCAGGGCATCAATATCAAAGCACCCCGAACCTTTATCATTGGCACCGATGAATTCGAAAGTTTCCTTGACAATAATAAATTAAGGGATAAGATCTATTCTGAAACCAATTACGATACAATTAAAAGGCTCTTTATTAAGGGAACTCTTTCTCCTGAACTGGAAAAAAAGTTGCGTATTATCCTTGCAAGAATAACTAAGCCTTTGGCCGTCAGATCCTCAGGCCTTTTCGAAGATTCTTTGATGCAGCCTTTCGCAGGAATTTTTGAAACTTATTTACTGCCAAATATTAATACGGATATTGAAATACGTTTAAGCCAATTGATGAATGCCATTAAACTGGTATATGCATCCATCTATTCAGATACTGCCCGGGGTTATATAAGTGCCATCAACTACAAGATTGAAGAAGAAAAAATGGCTGTTATAATTCAGGAGGTTGTAGGTGAGCAATATGAGAACACCTATTATCCGCATATCAGCGGTGTCAGCCAGTCATATAATTATTATCCTTACAGCTATATGCAACCCGAAGACGGTTTTGCCGTTATAGCAGTCGGGCTGGGACTATATGTTGTTGAAGGTGAAAAGGCTTACAGGTTTTCACCAAAATACCCGAATCTTGAAAATAATTCTCCAAAAGACCAGTTTTTAAATTCCCAGGTAGAACTTTTTGCCGTTGACCTTAATAAGAAGGAGTTTAATCTGCTGGAAGGCGATACCGCCGGACTGGTACGGTTAAGTATTGATGATGCCGAACGTCATGGTGTAATTAACCATTGTGCATCAGTATATTCTTCTGAAAATAAAACAGTTTCCCCGGGAATAGATAAAGCCGGCCCAAGGATCATAAATTTTGCCGACATACTGAAATACGGTTATATACCTTTGGCTGCAACGCTTATAGAAATTTTGGATATTGTCAAGGAGGCCCTTGGCACTCCCGTTGAAATTGAATTTGCCATTGATCTAACCAAGGATAAAGAATATAAAGCTTCATTTTACCTGTTGCAGATAAAACCAATCATAGGTGCATCCCTTGATTATGAGATAAATATGGATGATGTTGACAAATCACACATTCTGCTCTTCACGGAAAAAAGTATGGGTAATGGAATGATCAGTAACATTCAGGATGTGATTTATGTTGACAAGGACAATTTTGATAAATCCAAAACACTTGAAATAGCAGCTGAGATTGATGCTTTGAACGATGAGATGATTAAGTTAAACAGGCAATATGTTTTATTGGGCCCGGGAAGGTGGGGTACACGTGACAGATGGATAGGCATTCCGGTGACATGGCCACAGATATGTAATGCAAAAATTATAATAGAAACCAGTCTTGAGAATTTTCCGCTTGACGCATCATCAGGTTCTCACTTCTTCCACAATGTTACTTCCATGAATGTCGGCTATTTCTCTGTACAGCATAATAACAGGAACTCAATAATAAATTGGGACATTCTGAAAAAACAAAAAATTATCAACAAGAGAAAGTATGTGACACATATTCAATTTAAAAACAGCCTGACAGTAAAGATGGACGGGAAAAAGAGAATTTCTGTCATCACCTGGACCTGATCTGACTTCATTATAAGTTATGATATATCATTACTCCACGAGCTCTAGGGTTACAAGAAAGGCACAGTGATCTGACGCAATGGAATCACAGATTACTCTTGTTTCAAGCACTCTCCATCCAGTTTTCGGACTGTACATTACGTAGTCTATCTTCTTCTGGGCGTTGTCTGAAGGAAATGTAGGTTCAGGATTTCTTTTGTCATATGAAGATGACCACACCTCCTCAAGCAAATTTATTGGCCTGCTGCCCGGCATTGCATTTAAATCGCCTGCCAGAATTGTCGGATACCGGTTGAAAGCAAACACCTCATTGATCTTATTAACCTGAGAGATCCTGTCAGTTTCATTGTTCAAATGATCGAGATGAGTTCCGACAATCGCTACAGTATCTCCGGATGGCAGCACGGATATCACCTCCAGGGCAGCCCTGGGCTCATTGCCCCTGGTATATGGCAGGGCTACTTTCCTGGTTTTGACAAAGGAGTATTTTGACAAGATTGCTTCGCCGTATTCTCCTCCGTCATAATCCATTGCCCCGGCAAACAACGGGGTCATCTTGGCCCTCCACCCCAGTTCGGTAGCCAGGTCAAGCTTCCCGGCCCTGTTTGTTTTGAAGTCAACTTCCTGCAATGCCACAAAATCAGGGTCACAGTCAGTAATCACTTTTACAATAACGTCAAGGTCAAAATCGCCCCTGGTGGTTGCCCCGTGAAGAATATTGAATGACAGTACTTTTATAACCTTTCTGCTGTCAGTGATTTTCTGCCCCCACAGTGAGCAGTTCCCCACTGTCAATATCATTAATAATGAAAGTATCAGTCTCATGAAGTGCCATTTTAACTATTTAAAAATACTGATTATTCGTACCTGATTAAAGTGATCTGAATCAGGCAGTGCAAATTTAACCTTTTCTCCGGCGAAAAAGGAAAACCGGAGACCACAGGTGCAGTCATCCTGTGCTGCGGCAACTGCTTTGCCTGCATTTAAAACATACCTGGCAATTACTCTGCCTGATGATTTTTTTGTTCCTTGCTGCAATATCTGCAGATACTGGCATTGACCTGGATCTTTTCAGCACAGTACGGACACTCTTTAAAGTCGGTGAATCCATTTTTACACCGGTCCTTTTCAAGTGATATTATCCCCTGGAATAAATCCAGCTCACTACGGGTGACAAATTTTACAGGATGAGATATACTTCCTCCCGCGAATTCAATTATCAGATATTTTCTTTTAAGCCTGAAAATCAGGAAAATGCCTGAGATTACAATTGCCACCCCGATAAGTCCTACTGTCAATATTGTTTCCTGAACACCTGACATTAACCCCAGGGATCCAAGGATTATTCCAATGGCTGCCACCAGATACCCTAAAACCGGTTTTGTCAGTTCCTTACTTGTAGTACCGGTAACATCTTCAAGATTGACAATTTTTTTTCCTCTTCCTGCCCAGGGTCCGCCGCTTTGTCCGTGAAAGCCTGACTTATAAACCTTTCCCACCTGGTAAACACGCTTATCAGACAAGACAATTGCTGACTTTGAAAAATCTTCTATTGATAGAACTGTTGAATAATAGTCATGCCCTAAGATTGCAATAAATTTTTCATCTCTTGAAGCAAAAAGGGTATTGGAATGATATTTCATGATTATTGCTCTCTTATGAAAATTGCATGCTCTTACTGTTTAAAATAAAAGTATAAAATAATCTTACATGACCTTTTTTTACATTCATAATTTACTCTTAAAACCTCTCAAACTGAGTTACAGATAATTATTGGCGCAATCATGCGGCAGGTTTATCTTTCTGCGTGCAGAAATATGTCAGTCCGTTAAGCTCCATCATGCCAACAAGCTGCAGTCCGCATTCCTCAAGAAGGTTGCCAACCGATCTCCTTGTCAGGTACATGTTCGTCCTGGAGTCAATAAAGCTGTACATCCTGTTTATAAAAGGAATTCTTGATTCTATGCCGTTCTCATAAACCTCCGCCTTTTCTGAGAACTGACGTGGAAGATTGCTGTATTTATCTGAAAATCCATTCTGTGTTTTATTATCAATAAAACATCCGACAAAGTTGCTTCTGTCAGGCAGCATTGAAGATATTTTACTCAGAAACTCCCTTATTTCACGGATGTGGTTAAGCTGTTTAAGATTTACTATTGTCTTTACCCCCTTAAGATCATCGGCATCATAGAAAAAATGACGGGTGGAAGGAATAACAAGCATTCCTGAGGCATTAACCAGTCCAAGACGGTCAAGATAATTGAACAGGTCTGAACGGACTTCTTCGGAGAGTTCACTGAAAAGCTGGGAAATACTTCCCTCATTGCCAGATTTATTCTTCTGATACATAATATTTTGAGCCTGACTCCTGATGACATCTGAATCATCGCTGCCTGATGCTTTATCCATCTCCTTCAGTTTTTATTTTTCAGACTGACATTAAAAAGGTAAAATGAGGATTCATAAACAATGTTATTCTCGCGCAACCACCTTTTCAAGGCTTTCACTATCTTCCTCCTTCTGAGGATGACTGTGCCAATTTCCTCTGCGGTGATCCTGTATACTGCTCTCATTTTTATCTCAATTGAGCCCTTTTTAATCCGTTTACTCTGCACACAACAAATGACCAGATTTCAGTTAATTACAAATTATTACCGAATATATTCTCTGCATTTAATACCCGCAAGTCAATTTTGATACACTGACCCTGCGTGTTGATAAATGCATGTTATTCATAGATATTGAAAAAATCACTCTGAGGCCGGAGAGTCATTTGAAAGCAACTTGAAAGGGATAAAATCCAAAGTGCCATATATGTTAATTGTCAGCGTATTAAAAGGTAATGTGGAACATGCATGAAAATTTGTCTACTTTTGACCGGCTTTGAAATATTACAGATGTTATGAAGTATCAAAAACTGGGATTAAACGGGCCCGTAGTTTCAACGGTGGGATTTGGTGCCTGGGGTATCAGCGGCCGTGACTGGGGAAATACTGATGATGAAAACTCGAGAAAAGCAATTCATGCTGCCCTCGATGCAGGTGTAACTTTTATTGATACAGCTGATGTCTACGGCTTCGGGCACTCTGAAGAGCTGATCAGGCAGGTGCTTGACCAGAGACCTGACAGGGACAGCATTGTCATTGCCACCAAGGCGGGAAACAATTTTTACCCGTTCCTCGGGCAGGATCATAAGACCACGCCCGCCAACAATGATTATTCGGTAAAACACCTGGAGTTTGCAGCAGAGCAGAGTCTTAAACGTCTGAATGTAGAAGCTCTGGATATCCTTCAGCTTCACAGCCCCGGAACGGAAATACTGGAACAGGATGAACCGTGGAGAGCCCTTGAGCGGCTGAAAAAAGCAGGAAAGATAAAACATGCCGGCTGGAGCGTACAGTCGTTCGAAGAGACGGCGCAATCACATATTCTTGAGAGACATCATGAACTGCTCGATGTCATACAGGTAAGATATAACCTCCTGGAGAGGCAGGCCGAGGATGTTCTCTTGCCTCTGGCCCTTAAGTACGGCACCGGGGTCATTGTTCGTATCCCCCTGCTTTTCGGTTTTCTCTCGGGTAAGTTCAGCCTTGAAAGTACCTTCGGCGATAACGATCACAGGAGGTTTAATCTTTCGCCCGGCAAACTGGCTGACTATATGGAAGATTTTAAGGCTTACCGTGCGGTGTTTGACAGATATCCGGATTACAGTACAGCACAGCTTAGCCTCAGGTTTTGCATCTCGCATCCGGCATGTCATGTAGTCATTCCGGGAGGAAAGACCCGGAAACAGGTGGAAGAAAATGTTGTGGCGTCAGATCTTGAATCTATTCCTTTTGAGGCTTTTTCAAGGTAATAATTCTTCCGGGAGTGACTCTCCGAACCCTTTGTATTGTTACGTTTAAAGATCAGACCTGCTAACGTATAATGACCAGACCCGGTAAAATAATAAGTGCACTGATACTTGCGGCAGTGATTGCCCCGATACTACTCATCCTGTCAGTATATGCCGGTTTATTCGGTCACCTGCAGAGCAGGGAGGAGCTTCTGAGATATGAAAATGCAAAAGCTTCCGTGGTATTATCACTTGAAGGAAGCCCAATAGGCAGGTTCTATGCTGAAAACAGAACTCTTATCACATCCGGCCAGATCCCGGATCACATCAGGGATGCTCTGATAGCCACAGAGGATGCACGCTTCCTCGAGCATTCAGGTGTTGACACAAGAAGCCTTTTCAGGGTCCTGTTGAAATCGGTTCTACTGAATGACAGGAGTTCAGGAGGAGGAAGTACAATAACTCAACAGCTGGCAAAGAACATGTACGGCCGGGAAAACAAAGGCCGGCTTTCCATAATCATTGCCAAGATCAGGGAGGTGTTGCTGGCATACCGTCTTGAAAAGGCGCTCACCAAGGAAGAGATATTGACTCTTTACCTTAATACAGTCCCTTTTGGAGAGAATATTTTCGGCATCGAGGAAGCATCACAACGGTACTTCGCAAAGAAAACGGAGAATCTGAAACCCGAAGAGTCTGCAGTACTCATAGGAATGCTCAAGGCCAACACCTATTACAATCCGCATCTTAACCCTGAAAACGCCAGGAAGAGAAGGAATGTGGTATTGAAGCAGATGGAAAAATACGGTTACCTGGCGGTGAATGAAGGTGACTCACTATGTCAGCTACCCATGGTGCTGTATTATTCATCAGCTGGCGAAGGTGGTCCTGCAGACTATTTTATGGTACAGGTTAAAAAAGAAGTTGAGAATATCCTGAAGGAAGTAAACCATGTCACTGAGAAAAGGTGGAACCTTGAAGAAGACGGCCTGACCATTACAACAACCCTGAGCCTTGCACTGCAAAACTGTGCAAATGAAGCTTTCGGAAAACATCTTACTGTAATGCAGGCCAGGTTGAACCAGCAATACAGCAGCGGTACCGCAAAGAGGTCACTGGGAGAGATTTCAGACAGCCTGAGAAAGGTCCTGACCACACTGCATGCAGGGCTCCTCGCCATAGACCCCCGCACCGGGGCAGTCAGGGCATGGGTCGGGGGTATCAATTTCAAGACACAGCCCTATGATCAGATATCAGCCCGCAGGCAGCTTGCTTCCATCTTTAAACCTGTACTGTATGCTGCTGCCCTGGAGGAAGGCATGGTGCCCTGTCAGTATCTTGACAATGACTCCGTTATCCTGTCAGGTTTTGAAGACTGGAGCCCTGAAAATTACGACCACTCCTATGGAGGTAAATATTCACTTGCCGGTGCACTCGTCAAGTCAATGAATGTACCCACCTTCAGTCTTTTTATGGATGTAGGCTTCGATAAGGTTGACACAATATGGAGGCGGATGGGGTTTACATTTCCGCTTGACAACACACCTTCACTGGCCCTGGGGACTGCCGAGGCAAGCATAGACGAAGTGGCAACAGCATATTCGGCCTTTGCCAACGGAGGTTACAGGGTCACCCCTTATAGCATAGTCTCAGTCAAAACGTCTGACGGAGAAGTGATCTGGCAGAATGAATCTCCCGGCCTGGAAGAGAGGGTACTGACAGAGAGATCAGTCATGCTTATGAATGCCATGCTGCAAAAAGCTATCAGGGAGGGAACGGGAGCTTCATTATACAGTGTGTATGATGTCTCCATTCCATTGGCAGGAAAGACAGGTAGTTCACAAAATTATTCCGATGCCTGGTTTGCAGCCTATAATCCGGGTATAATGATTGTCACCAGGGTCGGAGCCTCATCTCCTGCTATCCATTTTACCAACGGAAGCTACGGATCGGGGAGCGCCCTGGCTCTTCCGCTGGTAGCACTGACGCTGAAAAAGGCAGAGGCATCTCCGGAGCTGAATGACATTCTTTACTCTCCTTTCCCCGATCTTCCGCCTGAACTGGCAGTGCTGCTCGATTGTCCTGACTTCAAGGAGAAAAACTTTTTTGACAGACTAAGAGACCTTTTTGAAAAAGATGAAACCATTTATGATCCTGAGGGCAAAAAAACAGTGCATAAGTTGAAATCACTGCTGGAAAGATTATTCAAAAAGTAAGATCCCTGAAATCCCAATCCCGAAAATATCACCCAAAAGATATCATTCAACCCGTTCATTATCCGGAAAATTCATTCATTCTTCATTTTCATTTCCATTCTTTACCGATAATTAAATATTATACCAATTACTGAATGATATGAAAAAGATACTCTTTGCAATCACCACAGCCCTCATTATTTTAATGATGAGTGCCTGTGATAAAAACTCCTCTTCAGGTGATTACGGACGCATGGTCATTAAGATCACTGACGATCCGTTTGACATCAGTCATGTGGAATCAGCCACTGTGAAAATAACCAAAATTGAAATCAGGAAGACCGGTGACGGAATCAGTGACGGAAATCCCTTCCTGGTGATCTCAGAAGACACAATTACAGTGGATCTGATAGACCTCAGGAACGGTCTTACAGAGACACTCCTTGATCTTGAAATACCTGAGGGTAATTACAATCTCATCAGGCTGTACGTTGAAGAAGCCGGTCTGAAGCTTAAGGATAACGCTGACGCTTACAACGTCAAGGTTCCCAGCGGCAGCCAAACAGGCATTAAAGTCTTCATTAACCCTGCAATTAATGTCAGCGGGGGACTTACAGCAGAGGTTCTCCTGGATTTTGATCTCTCACGCTCTTTTGTTCTGCGTGGCAACATGCATAACAATAACGGATTTATATTCAAGCCCTGCATAAGAGCAGCGAATCTCACCACTGCAGGAAGAATAGCAGGTATGGTTACTGATACGGCAAAAGTAAAAGTTGCTGACTCAAAGGTATGGGTCATGCAGGATACTGCCATGGCAACCACCTTCAGTGACACTACCGGTCATTATGCTCTCATAGGCCTGAAAGCAGGCACCTATTCCATTTTCGCCACGAAAGAGGGTTATGACACAGTAGGTTATGAGGGTATCAATGTTGTTGAAGGAAACCTGACCGTCAGGGATTTTGCCCTGACAAAAAAATAACATCCGGGATTTTTCCTTCAATTGTTTTTTAATAAATAAGGCTGAGTAATAAAGGAGCCGGTTTCTGACCGGCTTCTTTATTTATTCATATCGTGTATTTTTCATAAATTGAGGAAAATTTAGATCAAACCAACCTCAAAAAGGTACCGATATGGATAAAATGATCAGCCAACTTTACAGTGATTACAGGCAGGGGGGCATAACCCGCCGCGATTTCCTCAGGAAAATTGTGATGTACACAGGCACCACAGCTGCTGCATTAACCCTTCTTCCGATGCTTGAAGATAATTTTGCCAGGGCCGGAAATGTAACTCATAAGCCGGACCTCTCTCTCACAGAAGATGACAATGGCCTGTTCACGGAGATGATCTCCTATCCCGGAGAGACAGGAGATGTCCTTGCTTTCACAGCACGACCCCTTGAGGACAGTAAATATCCTGCAGTGATCATAATTCATGAAAACCGGGGTCTTCAGCCTCACATAAAAGATGTTACAAGACGGATGGCAAAGGAGGGATTTCTTTCCATGGCCCCTGACGCTCTCTCTCCTGGCGGCGGCACTCCTGACGGTGATCCTGACAAGGCAGGAGCGATGATGCGGGAGCTGGATGCAGAAAAAACAATGAAGAATTTCGTGGCAGCTGTTGCATACCTTAAAACCCACCCATTGTCTACTGGCAAGGTTGGCTGTACAGGATTCTGCTGGGGCGGTGCCATGACCAACCAGGTGGCAGTGAATGCCCCCGATCTGGATGCTGCAGTGCCATATTACGGAAGACAGCCCTCGGCAGAGGAGACAGCACGTATCAAGGCACCTCTCATGGCACATTATGCAGGCAATGATGAAGGGATAAACCGTGGCATACCTGCATTCGAAGATGCCCTTAAAAAGGCAGGTATCGAATACAGGATATTCATGTATGAGGGAGCTTCACATGCCTTTAACAATGACTCGAACCCGGCACGCTATAATGAACAGGCAGCAAAACTGGCATGGGAGCGAACAATAACCTTTTTCAGGGATAAACTTAAGGGTTGACCTCTCCTTCTTTTCCCCGGTGCCATACTTCTGCCACCCCGGTTATGAACGGAAGGCAATGGTTGAAGAACATCTTATATCCTTCGCACAGATAATTTAATCCCTGTTCACCGTCGGGAGCAGTGATGAACCTGTTTTTCGGGCATTCTCCGTTGCACATCTGTCTTACAGTGCATACCCTGCAATAATGAGGCAGTGTTGTTGATTTTGCCGCTCCGAAGATCCTCTGCCTGTCGCTGTCAAGAAATCCAGCCAGGTCTGACTCCATAATATTTCCCAAACGGTATTCCGCTGTCACATAGTGGTCACAGGAGTAGAAATCACCGTTATGCTCCACTACCGGTACTCCCCCGCAAACAGGTTTAAAAATGCACAGGGTATGCTCCTGGTCAAAAGCTGTACGCAGGGCCTCCTCAAAGATCTGGACCTTGACGGTGCCAATGTCATGAGACCTCCATTCATCGAAGACAGTGCAGAGAAAGGTTCCAAAATCCTTTGCAGGGACACTCCTGCTGCTTACTCCGGGCTGGCCTCCATCCTTTTTCTCAACCAGGGGGATAAAGGTAATGTGCCTTGCTCCCAGCTGTCTGAAGAACCTGTAGACATCCAGCGGACGGTTCACGTTTTCAGAATTTACCACACAGAGTATTTCAGGGTCAATCGCGTGCATGACGAGTTGATCATACCCTCTCATTACCCTTTTGAAAGTTGCACTGCCGTCTTTTGCTGAACGGAACCGGTCATGAAGGCTCTCAGGCCCGTCAAGGCTTAGCCCTACTAAAAACCTCTCTTCTGCCAGAAAGGCGCACCACTCACTGTCAATCAGAGTCGCGTTAGTCTGTATTCCGTTGATTATGGTTTTCTGTGACGGTTTATAAAATCGCTGCAGGTCCACTGCCTTCCGGTAGAACTTCAGTCCTGCAAGCATAGGCTCCCCTCCGTGCCATGAAAAAGTTATCACCTCCCCCGTAGAGGCTTCTATTTGCTGACGTACATAGATCTCAAGCATCTCGCCGGTCATGACAAGAGACGAGTGCAACCCATACAGAGCGCTCTTACCCAGGTAATAACAATAGCTGCACCCGAGGTTGCATGATGGGCCTGCCGGCTTTACAAATACCTGAAACTCACGTGATGGCTCAATGCCTTGTCCATGGATCTTCATGCTGCCCTGTGCCCTGCAAACGTTATGATTTCATTCCGGCTTTTGCCTCAATAGTCCATAACAGTTCACGGAAGAACACAGCTGCTCTTTTATCTGTTGCCTGCTTATCAGATGCAGCTCCATTCTCATCAAATGACTCGTTAACCTTTGCCACGGGGAATATTACATTCACCGTCAGGGCTTTTATCTTCCACAAAACGAATTGCAGTGAAGTGACCATCTGCGTCCCGCCAAAGCTGCCGCTTGAGACAGTGGCAATAGCCACTGGTTTTTTAAACCACTCATCGGTAAGAAGGTCTATGACATTCTTAAGACTGGCAGGGTAGCCTCCATTGTACTCAGGAGCTACTATTATCACCCCGTCGGCAGTTCGGACTTTCTCTGCATACTCCAGAACCTGCACAGACGGACTTTCCTGGTATTTTAGCCGCTCATCAAAGATGGGGAAATTGTACATGTTAAGATCAAGGATCTCGGCAGCAGCCAATCCATTTTCCCCGGAATATCTTTTCAAATACAGGGCTACTCTGTGACTTGCTCTGCCTGTTCTGACGCTGGTTGAAATGATTACGATTTTAAACATAGATCTTTTGTCTGTTATTTTACCTCCAATAAATACACCCCTTATGACTTAATATCTTCATGCTAAGGTATGAATTTGGCAGTTAAGAGTCGCCTCTCTCCCGCTACTGACTTTCCAGTCTCACATAAAAATGCTAATTTTACATTTTACCAGAAGCCAGAACGGCTTAAACCAAAAACTCCGATCATGAAAATAATAGTGTTTCTCCTTTGCGGTTCACTACTATTCATGCAGTGCGGAAGAGACGTATCCCAAAAATCATTAAAAGACTGGTCATCAACCTACCAGGTTGAAACCGGGGTACCGGTGTCAGTAGCCCTCACAGCATACAGTACAACCATGCTGGCAGACGGGAAGGATCAGACTGTAATCAGGGCCACGGTCATTGACAGCACCGGAAGGGAGATAAGGAATGCTGACCTGCCGATACGCATTTACATCAGCGGTGATGCCTCGGCCAAGGCATTGCCCGAAGAAGAGCCGCTGAAAACCATTGTTTCAGGAGACTCTGTCAGTTTCCGGGAGTCAGTGATTGTCAACGGTAAATGCTCGTTTGCTTTCATTGCAGGGACAAAGCCTGACCGCATAAAACTGGAGGTCCGTGCTGACAGCTTATGGCCGGCATCGCATGAGATACATACCATCTCGCCGGATTTTAAAAAGTTAATCCCTACAGCATCACAGCTCAGAACAAGACACAAAGAGATTGACAGAATGCTTGGGGCCGATATCTCCTTCCTTCCGCAGATGGAAGAGAGAGAGATGAAATTCATTGTTGGCGGAATAGAAAAGGATGCTATACAGGCGCTGGCTGATCAGGGCTTTAATTATATACGGCTGCGCATATTTGTCAATCCCGAGAATGAGAAAGGCTATTCTCCGGTAAATGGCTTCTGCGGCCTGGAGTATACGAAGCAGATGGCCCGCAGAGCAAAAGATGCCGGGATGAAGCTTCTGCTGAATTTCCATTACAGTGACTACTGGGCCGATCCGCAACAGCAGAATAAACCCCTTGCATGGCAAAAACTCGATTTTGAAGAGTTGAAAAAAACGCTCGGTGAATATACAAAATCTGTTCTGCTGGAACTGAAAGAGCAGGGCACCCTTCCTGAAATGGTGCAGATAGGAAATGAGATAAACCATGGCATGCTTTGGCCTGACGGACATATCTCAAACCCTGATCAACTTGCAGAATTACTGAAAGCCGGGACTGAAGCCGTCAGGGAGGTTGACCCGGATATTATCATCATGATGCATATAGCTCTAGGAGGCCAGAATGAAGAATCTGTCTTCTGGCTTGACAACATGATAGCCAGGGATGTTAAATTTGATATAATCGGTTTGTCATACTATCCCAGATGGCATGGCACACTCAATGATCTTCAGAAAAATCTGTTCAGCCTTGTGGAACGGTATAAAAAGCCTCTTAACATTGTTGAATACTCCCAATATGCAAAGGAATTACATGAAATACTCTTCAGCCTGCCATCTGATGAGGGAAAAGGAACCTGCAACTGGGAACCCCTGAGAGCCATGTTCGGCAGAGATGGCAATGCCAATGAAAATCTGTTCATATATAAAAACATATATGAAGAGTATTTTATTCTCAAGAAATAATGATCATAGAAAAAGTTAACCAATGAAAAGAAGATACGGTTTTATAAATATCGCCCTGCTGGTCGCAACTGTAATGATGGTTGCCTCGTGCGCCGTTAATCCTGTAACAGGAAAGAGGCAGATAATGCTTATGTCCGAGGCACAGGAAATAGCACTGGGGCTATCCTACGATCCACAGGTCATGGCCACTTTCGGTGAGTATCCTGATGCCAGGCTACAGACCTTTGTTCAGTCTAAGGGGACTGAAATGGGCAAGATGTCACACCGCCCAAACCTTGTGTATCATGTCAAGGTAGTTGATTCTCCGGTTGTCAATGCTTTTGCCGTTCCCGGAGGTTACATCTACCTCACCCGCGGCATCCTGGCACAGTTCAACAATGAAGCCGAGCTGATTGGCGTTCTGGGCCACGAAATGGGTCATGTGACTGCGCGTCATTCAGTAAGTCAGCAGAGCAAACAGCAGCTGGGTCAGCTGCTGCTGATAGGCGGCATGATAGCCTCGGAAGAATTTGCCTCATATGCCCAGACTGCACTGCAGGGTATGGAGTTACTGTTTCTCAGATTCAGCCGTGATGATGAGCGAATGGCAGACCGTCTGGGAGTGGAGTATATGTCAAAACTGAGATATGACGGACATAAAATGGCCGACTTTTTCGAGGTGCTGAATAAAATGAATATGTCTGAAAGCCAGGGAGGCGTACCTACGTTCCTCTCAACACATCCCGATCCGGGAGATCGCTATAATTCGGTAAACAAAAGCGCCAGTGAATGGCAGGACAGTCTCCGGTTAACATCTTGGAAGGTCAATGCCGATGATTATCTTCAGCTTATTGACGGCATAGTATACGGTGAAGATCCGAGACAGGGCTATGTGGAGGGAAATATTTTCTACCACCCTGAACTGAAATTCAAATTCTCATACCCGTCAGGATGGAAACTGGAAAATGCACCTACACAGGTAAGCATTGCCCCTGCCGACGGAAAAGCATTGATGATCTTTACACTCTCGCAGCAAAAGAGCCTGCAGGCAGCAGCAGATTCCACGCTGGCTGCCTATGGGCTGAAACTCGTGCGCAGTGAAAAGAATACTGTCAACGGGATGCCGGCAATAGTCACATTATCGCAACAGGTAAGTGAGAACACTTCAACAGGTACAAAAAGCATAAATAATGTGATTTCATATTTTATCCAGTATGGCTCTGTAATTTATGTGTTCCACGGCGTTTCTGCGGAGGCTGATTTCGTCCAATTTTCGCCTTCAATGGAATCATCAATGAAGACTTTTGCACAGCTTACTGATGCTTCAAAAATTAATGTTAAGCCTCAAAGGATCCATGTTAAAAAAGTCCAGCGCACCGGAACCCTTGCTGAAGCTTTCACCTCCTACGGGATGAAGCAGGATAAGTTTCAGGAATTAGCCCTTTTAAACAATATGGAACTTTCAGACAGGGTTCCGGCAGGTACACTGATAAAAATAACAGGAGAATAAAAAAATATTACACGATCATTTTCAATATTCACTTAATTTATACAAATGGTTTATAATCAATTTAATAAGTCG
>JAQBHM010000025.1:0-4373 GCA_032127795.1 Bacteroidales bacterium
ATATGATGATGCAATCAGCAGCTATACATCCGGGTTAACCGAATGTACGATCACACGTGATAAACTTGCATTCCTTATCCGGATTGCACGCTGCCGCTTCAAAGCCGGAGACCTCGCCGGAGCAACTCAAACATACAGAAGAGTCCTTTTGGAAGACACAGATCGGTTTTACGGGGAGGAAGTGCCGTATCAATTTATTGCATCAATTCAGCTTGCACAGATTCTGGACAAAAATGGGCAACAAAAGGAGGCCTTCGATGTGCTGGCACGCCTGTATGGGAAAATGCTTGCCGGTTTCCAGCGGTTTGAGCAAAACCAGTTCATATACTACCTCACCATAATACATGAGGAACTCGAGATATATCTTCACCATGCTGGTCCCGCTGCAGCCGCCCTGCTCGACAGTCTCCTGAGGGTTGAAGAGACATTTCTGCAGGAACCCGCCCGGAATGACTTCCTTAAGGCAAATATTGTTCCTTCTGTTGAGTTCACCCTGAATACGAGATCACACCCTGGCAGCATACAATACGCTCTGATTGATCATGTTGCCGACAGCTCGATTTATATCGCATTCAGGGATTTGGATTCTCAGACCCCGGGAATCAGTGTCATAGGGGCCAGGCTCAGTTATAGTCACCTGATCACATCAGTTGCAGACTCACTGGAGGGAATCGACCTGGGAGAGAATCTGCACGTGGTATTGCTTGATGAAAAGAATGCCTCAATGCCGCCCGGCGAGACCAATGTAACATACATTGCAGAAGAGTCATTATATCTTTTAGCGGGAACGATTCAAGGCTGCAAACTCGCCATCGTGAGGACGCCGGGAATGTCAGTTAAGGAATTTACCTCAAAGGGCGTGTTACTCTATTATGCCCTGATCTTTACGATCATCCTGATGATCGCCCTGGGAGTGATTTTCATCTTTCACGATATCTCACGCGAGCAGGAACTTACGAGAATGAAGTCAGAATTTATTTCGAACGTTACGCACGAAATTAAAACCCCCATCGCATCAATACGGAGTCTGGCTGAAAATGTAAATGAGGGATTTATTACTTCAGCAGAAAAGCAAAAGGAATATTTTCGACTGATTGCCAGAGAGAGTGAAAAACTGGGACAACTGGTGGAAAATACCCTCGATTTCTCAAGAATTGAATCCGGCAGTAAGCGTTATAACATGGAGGAATGTTCTTTAAATGAGGTGATAGAAAAAACTGTAAAGAGATTCCGTATGCTGACGGAAGGACAGGAAATAGACATCTCTGTTAATCTTGACAAAAATCTGTTGCCTGTCCTTATAGATAAGGCAGCCATGGAGCAGGTTCTTCTGAATCTTCTTGATAACGCTCTAAAGTACTCTCCGGGAAAAAAGGTCATCAGGCTTGCTGCCGTAACTGAAGGTGAGTATCTGAAGATTGCTGTTTCAGATCAGGGGATAGGAATAGCCATGAAGGATCGTTCCAGGATTTTTGAAAAGTTCTATCGTTCTGATTCAGGTCCGGCTAAAAACGTTACCGGGAGCGGTATAGGGCTGACACTGGTGAAAGAGATCGTTGAATCTCACGGTGGCAGCATCACTGTCGAAAGTAACCGTAATAATGGTAGTACATTCACTATACGAATACCAGCTAATCAAAAACTAAATGGCTAAGATACTGATGATTGAGGACGAGCAGGCATTGAGGCGAGCCCTGAAGGATGCATTCGAATACCATGGTTATTCCGTAATAATGGCCGCAGACGGGGAATCAGGGCTTAAGTATGCCGAAAGTGAAAGGCCTGATCTTGTTATTCTTGACGTTATGTTGCCGGGCATTGACGGATTTGAGGTATGCAAACGGTTACGGGCATCAGGATTCTCGGCACCCGTTCTTATGCTCACGGCTCGCTCTGAAGAGATTGACAGGGTGGTGGGGCTTGAAATCGGCGCTGACGATTATATAGTAAAACCATTCAGCACAAGGGAGCTTATAGCAAGGGTGAAAGCCCACCTGCGACGGTCGTCGAATGATGTAGCTGCCTCATTTTCCCGGGTCACATTTGGCGATGTAGCCGTCGATTTTGCAGGTTCAACAGTAAGCCGCTCAGGGGTACCTGTCACTTTGACCTCCACAGAACTTACAATTCTCAGGTTGCTGGTAGAGAGAAAGAACGAAGTGGTCTCACGGGAACAGATAATGAATGCAGTCTGGGGATATGAATCCTTCCCTGAGTCGCGGGCTGTCGACACTCATATATTGAACCTCCGCCACAAACTCGAAATTGATTCGGGAAAACCGAAGTACATAATCACAGTCCACGGCCTGGGTTATAAATTCAACGGATAACAAATTACTGACTGATGCTGACGAAAGATTGACAACTCCTGACATCTTCCTGACAATTATGATATTGCAGCCAACTACCTTTGTATGTATAATTTAAAAGTACAAGGCCATGGAAACAAAAAAGCTTTTTAATCTCGTTTTTTGCCTGATCTCTGGCATGTTATTGACTGTATCTCCCCTCAGTGCCCAGGTAAGTGGGGCTGAAAAATTGTATGAGGAGGGTATATATCAGCTGGAAGCTGCAGGAAATTTTGATGAAGCAATACTGCTCTTCAATCGCGTAGTGAAGGAATATTCTTCAAACAAACCGGTTGCAGCAAAAGCATTATTAAAACTTGGGTTTTGCTACGAGAGGCAGGGCAGCCAGCTGGCAGAAGAAGCATATATTCAGATAATTGAAAAATTCTCTGACCAGTCACAACAGGTAGCGCAGGCACGTGAACGTCTCACCTCGCTTCATCAGCAGAGTGTGGGAGCCGGGCAAACAATAAAACTTGACAGGGGTATTGCTGAGACTAATTCTCTTTCTCCTGATGGAACAAAAATGGCAGGCACTGACTTTTCCCAGGGGCAGAATGTCGCAGTTTATGATTTCACCACTAAAGAGTTAACGCTGATTACACATAATAACTGGTACAACGTCTGGACATACTATCCGATCTGGTCTCCGGATGGAAAAGAAATTGCATACATCCAGGCGGGCTGGAAACAAACCGATCCTTACAGCCTGTGGGTATCAACAATTGACGGCAAGGCCCGGCTTATATATGAAAACTCAAACCCCGGATCAAAGATATTCCCGCGTGAATGGTTACCCAATGGAGAGGGTGTTGTAGTAGCCCTGCAGGACGGGAAAAACTACTCACTGGCAATCGTTCCGGCAAGCGGGGGAGATCCGGATGTCCTGCGAAAGTTTGATAATGAAAATATAAGTTATGCCAGCGTCTCCCCTGACAGCAGATTTGTTGCGTTCTCTGAAGGTGAAACGGGCAAGAAAGATATAAAGATCATTAACATTGAGAACAGAGAAGTCACAACCCTCATCGATAACCCGGCGGATGATAGCGCACCGCGATGGTCACCGGGTGGAGGACATATTGTATTTAAAAGCAACCGGCATGGCGACTGGGCAATATGGGGCGTGGCGGTTAAAGATGCCAGACCTGAAGGAGCTCCTTTTATGATCATGGCCGGAGCCAGGGATTTTCAGCTGTCAAACTGGCGACCTGTTGGTCTTGTGCTGACCAGGGTTATTTCTTCTGCTGATATTTACAAAATGCCAGTGGATCTTTCTACGGGGAAAGCGCTTGGCAAACCGGAGCCTATCCGATACACACCAACCGGTTCCAATTATCTTCCGGTATGGTCGCCTGACGGACAACAGATTGCATTTATAACACAAAACAGAGAAAAACGGCAAATAGCCGTAGTTATCACCTCAGCTGATGGCAGCAAGTCACAGGAGTTTGTCTTACCGCCAAAATGCGGAGCCGGATTTCTCAGATGGACCCCTGATAGCAAGGCAATTGGATTTGCCGGAATAGACAGCACTCAAAAATCAACCCTGTTCCGTTTAACTCCGGCAACAAGGGTTTGGGAAAAATGGCCTCTTGGGATTGCCGGCTTTAGCAGGATGGAGTGGAGCAAGGATGGGAATTCATTCTACTATATTGATAACGGTCAAGGTGGCTCGGCATATGGGATTTTCAAACGTACCGTAGGAGAAAAGGAAGGCAGTAATATATATGATCCGGATTATAAAGAAGGATCATTCCGTGACATAAGATGCTCCAGGGATTACAGCAGGCTGGCTTTTTGGGAAAATGGCGCAATATATATTATGGACCTGGCAACAGGCATGTTGCAACGTATTACAGCAGAGAGAGATACTACCGACCTTGACGTGTCTGATATCAACTATGGTTCTCCTTCATGGTCGCCTGATGGTAAAAGAATAATGGTGCCCAAGAGTATCGCTGATGCAAAGATGAATGAAAAACATGAAATTCATTTTTTTGACCGAGGATTTTACGTCGATCAAAA
>JAQBHM010000026.1:0-2625 GCA_032127795.1 Bacteroidales bacterium
CGATTTTAAGAGGTCCAAAAGTAATCAACAATTCTGATTTAACAAAAAAATGATGCTCCGCACTCTATGACATGACTTATATATGTTACACGGCTCCTTAAATTTTTATCTTTGCTGATCCTGTAACAATAAATTTTACAAAACACTATGAAAATGAGTTCTGTAAACCGTCGTAACTTCCTCAGGCTCGCCGGTGCCGGCGCTGCCGCCATGGCTGCCGCCCCTGTGGCGCAGGCTGCACAATCAGCCCTCTCCCAGTCACCCCAGACAAAGGAAAAACCTGCAACAAATATTGCCGATGCTCTAAAGGTGCCGCGCAATGAACATTCGATGCCGGGACTGTTCCCTGGCCGGGTGGTTGTGGTAAAGAATACCAGGTCAGTAAATGAAAATGCCATCATTGAAAAAGAGGCTTATGACATGATAGCCCGTTCAATGCTTGAGCTGACAGGTGAGAAAAAACTGAAAAAAGCATGGCGCACCTTTGTCTCTCCCGGTGAGAGAATAGGCCTGAAGGTCAATCCTGTGGCCGGCAAGATGCTGAGCACAAGCCATGAGGTGGTCAGGGCAATAATACAACAGCTGGAGGAAAGCGGTATAGAACGGTCACAACTGACAATATGGGACCGCCGTGAGTTCGAACTTACAGATGTCGGATTCACTAAAGAGAATTACCCCGGCATTCGTATTGTCGGAACTGAACAGATGGATAAAGACGGCCTGTACTACGGCAGTGACGGAAAACTCTACGGAGAGCATATGATCGATAAAGACTGGTATTACTGGGCTGATGTTGAGGGTGAGTATGATGAATACACTATACCTTATATGGTCAACGGAGGCAAAAACTCTTATTTCACCCGGATTATTACGCAAGATCTTGACAAGATAATCAACATTCCCATACTCAAAAATGCTGGGGCCACGGTTACCCTGGCATTGAAGAATCTTGCCTTCGGGGCTATTTCAAACACAGGCAGACTGCATGCTCAACTCTGGAATGAGACCTGTGCTGAGGTATGCGCTTTCGCACCCCTGCGTGACAAGGTAGTACTGAATATTGTGGACGGTATTAAAGGATGCTTTAACGGGGGTCCCGGCGCCAACCCGCAGTTCTTCTGCAATTACAACACCATTATGGCATCCACTGACCCGGTAGCTGTTGACAGGATAGGCTATGAGGCTGTACTTGCAAAACGCATTGAAGAGGGTTTGCAGAAGGAGGGTTCTCCACGTGCCCTCGATTTTATGATATTGGCTGAAAAGCTTCAGCTCGGCGTTGCTGACAGGGAAAAGATAGACATGCGCGAAATAATAATGTGATAAATATATTACAAAACCCTGAACAACATATGAATATCAGAGCCTTCACTCTCCTTGCCATATCTCTTTGCCTGACTGCCATACTATCAGGTCAGTCATTCCCATCCCTTGATTCAATTGATCTCCCGCAAGCCACCTTTTCCGGTGACCGCCGTTTCTCAGAAACTTCCCTTTACGGATACATTGACGGTGGTGCCGAGCTTTTCTTTGAATACGGTTTTGATACTCTTGTGGTTACTGAACTAATCGCCAGATCCCGGGAAATTAAGGTGGAGGTGTACCGGATGAGAGATCCGGAGGCGGCATTTGGCATCTTCTCGGTTTCCAGGTTCAGGTGCAACGGCGGGGCAAAACTTACGGATCATTACTGCCGATCTGCATATCAGTTGCAGGTGTGTAAAGGTCCCTACTACATAAGTATCATCAACAGTGACGGCACCAGGGAGGAACAGGCTCTCTCCGATGAAATTGCACGTCTGCTGCTGGCTGATATTGATGAGCCTTCATTCAATGCCGACCAGTTTTTCCCGGACGGTGCAAACGAAGAGATGATGAAAAGCGCCGTGCTGGTAAGAGGCAGCATGGGCATTTTTAACGGAGTGCCCTCACTGTCAGAAATTATAGGAGGAGCCGCCGGTTATACCGCCCTGATACTTAAGGAAGAAAATAAAACCGTTATTTCCATACGTTTCGACAGCGAAAAGGTTGCAGACCTCTTCATGAAAAAGCAGCAAATTGACAGAGATGTGCTGGACAAGGGAGGAGTGAGCAAAATGATTTCCGGAGCGACAGCGTCAAAGATATGCATACAGCATCTCCTTATAAGGGCTGATTAGAACCACGACTTTTATTGCTATTTTTGTAATATAATATAATCATCATCTGACTATGCAGTTATTCAAACCCATGGAAGCCGGCAAGGAAGCTGAGAAGCCGGCAGCGACAGCATCGGAGAAGGTAAAATGTCTTATTGTCGGTTCCGGACCGGCGGGTTATACGGCGGCCATTTATGCTGCAAGGGCTAACCTGAAGCCTGTGCTGTACACAGGTCTTCAGCAGGGCGGTCAGCTTACTACCACTACAGAAGTGGAAAACTTTCCGGGGTACCCTGAAGGGGTAACGGGCCCGGAAATGATGGAAGACTTCAGGAAGCAGGCTGAGAGGTTCGGTGCTGACATCCGTTTTGGAATTGCCACCTCGGCCGATTTCTCAGGTAGGCCCCTGAAGGTGGTTTTTGACGGATCGGTTGAGATTATTGCTGAGGCAGTCATCATAGCCACAGGAGCTACGGCAAAATATCTC
>JAQBHM010000027.1:0-3502 GCA_032127795.1 Bacteroidales bacterium
TTTAGCATCTTTACACCCTCAAAAAATCCGGGACCGATGTTCGGAAAAAAGAAAAAGCAAGGCACCGAAGAACGTGAGATGACCTTTCTTGAGCATCTCGAGGAGCTCAGGTGGCATCTTATCAGGATATTCATTGCAGTAGTCGTTGGGGCCGTCGTCGCCTTTTCATTCAAAAACATCATTTTTGACTCCATCATCCTTGCACCTAACAGCCCTGACTTTATTACAAACAGGCTTCTGTGTCAGTTTGCCGAACTCGTCAAAGTTCCGGCATTATGTATTAACCAGAAATCCATCGAACTGATAAGCATCAAGATGTCAGGGCAGTTCACAACCCACATCAACATATCGCTCGTGGCAGGCATTATCATTGCATTCCCCTATATATTCTGGGAGTTCTGGTCATTCTTCAGGCCCGCTCTTTATGAGAAGGAGCGCAAATATTCAAGAGGTGCCGTTATGTCAGCATCACTCCTTTTTATGACCGGTATTTCATTCGGCTATTTTCTGATCATTCCTCTTTCAATTAACTTTCTCGGCAATTACAGCGTCAGTGACATTGTCACCAACCAGATAAACATTAACTCTTATATCGGATCCGTAACCTCAGTGGCTCTGGCATCCGGTATTGCTTTCGAGCTGCCCATAGTTGTATTCTTTCTTGCGCGGATAGGAGTTGTAACTCCCGAATTTATGAAGAAATACCGCAAACATTCCCTGGTAGTCATCCTGCTTTTGGCTGCCGTTATCACACCCCCTGATGTCTTCAGCCAGTTGCTGGTCACCCTTCCTTTGGTGGTCTTGTATGAAGTAAGTATCTTTATTGCAGCACGTGTTATCAGAAACCGTAAACTGGCAGATGAAGCCAGAGATGCTGAATATGCGGCAAAATAACCAGGGAATATGAGACTCTACACAAACAACCTGATAAAGAGATACAAGACCCGTGCCGTTGTCAATGATGTCTCGGTTGAGGTTGAGCAAGGTGAGATTGTCGGACTCCTCGGCCCTAACGGTGCCGGAAAGACAACAACATTTTATATGATCGTTGGCCTCATAAGACCCCAGGGAGGCCGGATATTCCTTGATGATACAGATATTACCGGTTTCCCGATGTACCGCCGTGCACGCATGGGTATCGGATACCTGGCACAGGAAGCCTCCATATTCAGAAATATGAGCGTCGAAGATAACATCCTGGCAGTCATGGAGCTCTCTGACATGAAGGTTGACGAGCGGCATGAAAGACTCGAATCGCTCCTCTCAGAATTCGGGCTTATCCGCATCCGCAAGAGCATGGGCATACAGCTCTCCGGCGGCGAACGACGGAGGACGGAAATAGCAAGGGCTCTCGCCCTCAAACCTAAATTTATCCTTCTTGATGAACCCTTTGCCGGCGTTGACCCAATTGCCGTGGAAGATATCCAGGAAATCGTCTCCCACCTGAAAGACAAAAATATCGGAATCCTTATCACTGACCATAACGTCCACGAAACACTTTCTATTACTGACCGGGCATACCTGCTTTTCGAAGGCAAAATACTAAAACAGGGCACATCGGATCAATTGGCTGACGATGAGCAGGTTAGAAATGTATACCTCGGTAAGAACTTCGAACTCAGAAGGTAAAATAAACTCTCTCTTTTGTAACATCGTAATTATTGCTAATTTTGCGCCGGATTTCACGCGGATGTGTCGTAATTGGTAGCCGAGCAAGACTTAGGATCTTGTGCCTCAGGGCGTGGGGGTTCGAGTCCCTTCATCCGCACAAAAATGAAGACCGCTCTAACTGTCGAACAATCGAACGTTTCAGCGGTTTTTAAGTCAGGAATAAATTTATAAAGAAATGAATATCACCAGAGAGAACATTGACACACTTAATGCAAATGTTAAGATCAACGTCACCAAAACTGACTATGAAGAGCAGGTAGAGAAAAAACTGAGGGAATATAAAAGGAGCGCATCCATAAAAGGATTCCGCCCCGGCCATGTGCCATTCCCAATGATTAAAAAACTGTACGGCACTTCAGTGCTGGTTGATGAAATTAACAAGCTCGTTTCTGACAGCCTCTCAAACTATATCAGAGACGAAAAGATTGATATCCTGGGCGATCCCATGCCTAAGAATGATGAATCATCCTTTGACCCTGAAAACTCGGAAGAGTTTACATTTTATTTTGAACTGGGCCTGGCTCCCGAGTTTGAGGTGGAACTCTCCAAAAAACAAAAGATCACCCGCTTCCTGATAGAACCTGACAGCAAGATGATCCTTGATTATATCGACAATTATGCCCGCCGTCACGGTCAGTTCAAAAATGTTGAGATTTCGCAGGAAAAAGACATGCTTAAAGGCCCGGTTACCTCTGCTGACGGGGTTATCACAAATGATAATGCCACACTTTCTGTTGACCTTGTGAAAGACGAGGAATTAAAGAAAGAATTTATAGGGAAGAAACCCGGTGATACCGTCACATTCGATATCCGGACTGCTTTTCCCAATGATTATGAGATAGCAGGAATCACCGGACTCAAAAAGGAAGATGCAAAAGAGCTTAACGGCCTGTTCACCATTACTGTCAAAGAAGTAAACCGCTTCGAACCGTCAGAAAACAACCAGGAGTTGTGGGATAAGGTTTACGGTGAAGGAACAGTATCTACCGCTGAAGAGTTCGAGGCAAAGGTGACTGAGGAGATCAGGCAGTACTTCAACCGCGAGACCGAGTTCAAGCTCAGGAAAGATGCCCGTGATGCAGTGCTTGCCAAAACACCCTTCAGCCTTCCTGATGACTTCCTGAAGAGATGGCTGGTAAAAGTGAATGAAAAGGCAACAGCTGAAGAGATAGAAAAAGACTACGACCACTTCCGTGATGATCTTCGCTGGCAGCTTATGAAAAACAAACTGGCAAAACAGAATGAAGTCAAAATAACCGAAGAGGAGATACTCACAGAAGCCAAAGCCTTCACCAGCGCTCAGTTCTCTCAGTACGGTCTCCATTATGCCACTGACGAACAGATAACTTCATTTGCAAAAGATATGCTCCGAAAGGAGGAGGAGGCTCACCGTATAGCCGAGAAAGTTCTTGATACCCGTGTCCTTGACATTATAATCGAGGCACTGAAAGTTGATGAGAAAAAGGTCTCCATAGAAGAGTTCAATAATCTCCTTGAGAAGAAGTAAAAGCGTTTTAATGAGAATTTCATATCTTTGAAGGTCTATAAAACCCTAATTATGTCTGACATCAATGATTTCAAGAAATTTGCTGCTTCCCGTTTCGGTATAAGCAGCCTTAACATGCACAGGTTTACCTCTGTTTACAGCAGTTATATTTCTCCCACCATCATCGAGGAGCGGCAGCTTAACGTTGCCTCCATGGATGTCTTCTCACGTTTGATGATGGACCGCATAATCTTCCTGGGACTCCCGATAGATGACTATGTGGCCAATATCATTGAAGCCCAGCTTCTCTATCTTGATTCTTCAGATCCCGGCAAAGACATACAG